>CAZXVB010000230.1:0-5331 GCA_964643875.1 uncultured Anaerolineales bacterium
TTGAGTTCAACCTGCGGGAGGGTCTCCAACTCAGTTGAAACACACCCAAATCAAACGAAACAAATTGAGTGAGGAAGTATGGAAGCGTATTGCGTCAAGTGTAAAACGAAGCGAGAGATTATCAATCCGCAAGCCGTGTTTACCAGCAATGGTACACCAGCCACCAGAGGAACGTGTGCCGTCTGTGGGGCAAAGGTCTTTCGTATGGGCAAGACACCGGCCCACGAAGGGTTGAATCCCGACGAACATACGGTTATTTCCAAACGCCGACAGGACCTATCCACCAAGCCCAAAATGGTGATCGTTGAGTCGCCGGCCAAGGCGCGCACGGTGGGGCGATTCCTGGGGAAGGACTACCTGGTGCGGGCGTCCGTGGGCCACGTGCGGGACTTGCCCTCCAACCGGATGGGTGTGGATATCGAGCACGATTTTCAGCCACGCTACATCATCCCTGCCAAGCGGAAAGACGTCGTGCGAGATCTGCGGGCCGATGTGCGGCAATCATCTGAGATTTACCTGGCGACCGACCCCGATCGGGAGGGAGAGGCGATCTCCTGGCACCTGGTGGAGGCACTGCGCTCTGCCATTGGTCGCCACCGGCCAGTACACCGGGTAGAGTTCCACGAGATTACCGATGAGGCGATCCAACACGCTTTCACACATCCTCGCGAAATAGATATGCAACGGGTGGAAGCTCAACAGGCCCGCCGGATTCTGGATCGGATTGTGGGGTACACACTTAGCCCATTGCTGCGTGACAAGATGGGGCGACGGGGACTTTCCGCCGGACGCGTGCAGTCGGTGGCGCTCCGGCTGGTCGTCGAACGGGAACGGGAGATCGAGGCGTTTGTCCCTCAGGAGTACTGGTCACTGGAGGCGGAATTGGCCAAGCAGGAAGATGAAGCCCGCAGCTTCATCGCTCGCTTGCACCGCATCCGAGGGGAGGAACTGAATCTCCAGAGCGAGGCCGAGGTCCAGACGGTGTTGGACGAATTGCAGCGGTCTGTCTATCAAGTATTGAGTGTGAAGGAAGGAACACGTCGTCGAAGCCCTGCCCCGCCCTTCACAACCAGCACGATGCAGCAGGAAGCTTCCCGGCGACTCCGTTTCACGGCCCGCCAGACGATGCGATATGCACAACAGTTGTACGAAGGGATCGATCTGGGCGACGGCCCGGTCGGCTTGATCACCTATATGCGTACGGACAGCCTCAACGTGGCCGAACAGGCCCAGACCGAGGCACGGGAGTTGATCGCCGAACGATATGGCAAGCGGTTTATGCCCGATAAGCCGCCGATCTACAAGACCAAATCGAAGGGCGCTCAGGAGGCCCACGAAGCAATCCGACCGACCAGTGTATTCCGCACACCGGAGTCCCTCCGTCCGTACCTGGACCGCAACCAGTACCGGCTCTATCGGTTAATCTGGCGGCGCTTCGTCGCCAGCCAGATGACCAAGGCGATCTATGACACTATTGCCGTGGAGATTCTGGCGGGCTTGCCCGACAGTGCAGATCGCCCGTACCTGTTCCGGGCCAGCGGCTCGAGCCTGCGTTTCAAAGGATTCATGATCGTGTATGAGGAGGCGCGGGACGAGGAGGACCAGGAAGAATTGGAAAGCACACGGGAAGAGATTCCCCCACTGTCGGTGGACGAGCTGCTCGACCTGGTCGAGTTGCTGCCCAGCCAACACTTCACTCAGCCGCCGCCACGATACAGCGAGGCAACGCTGGTGCGGGCACTGGAGGAGTACGGCATCGGCCGTCCCAGTACATACGCCCCGACGGTTTCCACCATTCAACAGCGGGCGTATGTCCAACGTCGCGATGGCCGCCTATATCCAACAGAGGTGGGAATGGTGGTCAACGACTTGTTGACCAAGTATTTCCCTGATTATATCAACGTGGAGTTCACGGCCCAGATGGAAGAAGACCTGGACCTAATCGCCACCGGGAAGAGGAAATGGGTACCGGTATTACACGACTTCTACGGCCCCTTTGTCCAGACGTTGGAACAAGCCCAGGAGCAAATGCCCAATGTCCAAATGGGGAATCAACCCACCGGCGAACTGTGCCCCCGGTGTAGCCATCCGTTGATCTACAAATACGGACGATTTGGCAAATTCATCGGATGCAGCCACTTCCCGGAATGCCGGTATAGCGCCCCGATCCTGATCAAGACGGGCGCGAAGTGTCCGGAGTGCGGTGGGGACATCGTAGAGAAACGGACACGGCGCGGACGCACGTTCTATAGTTGCGCCAATTACCGCAACGATGACGAGGAATCTTGCCAGTTCGCAATGTGGAAGCGACCGCTGCCACAACCCTGCCCGAAGTGCGGTGGGCTGCTGGCGGAGGTGCGTCGCGGCTGGGCGCAGTGTACAGTCTGTGAGGAGGAGTTCGAGCTGGAGCAACTCCCTCCCGTGGAAGCCGAGCCGACCCCGGCATAGCAGGGACAGGGCTTGTCCCTGCCCACAACGCCCCCTGCGGCCGCCCTATTTTCGATACCTTGGTTGGTAAGGAGGGAATGGAATGCGGATTCTGATCACCGGCGGGGCCGGCTTCATTGGCTCTCATCTGTGCGATCGCTTGTTAGACGATGGCCACGAAGTCATCGCGATGGACAACTTGAGCACCGGCACCACCGACAACATCGCCCACCTGGCAGGGCACGAGCGGTTTCGTTTCATCAAGCACGACGTGACCAATTACATCTTCGTAGACGGCCCGCTAGACTCGGTGCTCCATCTGGCCAGCCTGCCTAGCCCGGTGGATTACCTCAACCTGCCCATTCAGACGCTCAAGGTGGGCGCTCTGGGGACTCACAAGACGTTGGGCCTGGCGTTGGCAAAAGGGGCCAGGTTCCTGTTGGCCTCCACTTCTGAGGTATACGGAGACCCTCTGGTGCACCCTCAATCCGAGGATTATTGGGGGAACGTCAACCCGGTGGGGCCACGAGGGGTTTACGACGAAAGCAAGCGCTTCGCCGAGGCGTTGACGATGGCCTATCATCACTACCACCACGTGGATACCCGGATCGTGCGCATTTTCAACACCTATGGTCCTCGAATGCGGATGGACGATGGTCGGGTGGTGCCAAATTTCATTTGCCAGGCACTGCGAGGCCAGCCGCTCACGGTGTACGACCGAGGGACGCGCACCCGTTCATTCTGCTACGTCTCCGACCTGGTGGATGGGATCATCCGCTTGCTCGATTCCAGCGAGACCAGCCCGGTAAATGTAGGCAATCCTGATGAGATGACGATCCTCGATTTTGCCCATAAGGTGTTGGAGCTGACCGGCAGCGACTCCCCCATCGAGTTCATCACCCCCACAGATGCCCGCACCAAGGACGATCCCAAAATGCGTTGCCCGGACATCCGCAAAGCCCGACAGGTGTTGGGCTGGACCCCCCGGGTTTCTCTGGATGAGGGCCTCAAGCACACGATTGCGTATTTTCGGGAGCGAGTGTGACGTTTGTACCCTGGCAGCACAGGTGGGCGCGGAAGTGGCCCCGGTCGTTGGCCGAGTGGATGGCTGTCGTGGCGGCCACTGCGCTGGGGCTGCTGATCGCGCGGGCAACCACGTGGGACGCCATCCTCTTGACTGCAATGGCAGTGGTAGGGGGCGCAACGCTCATCGAACCATTGGTCGGCGTGGGAGCGTTCCTGTTCCTTGGCCCATTGTGGGCCTATTTGCGGGCAGAAGTCCCGGAAATTCCCACACAGATTGCTCAGGTGTTCGTCGCTCTGACATTGGTCGCCTGGCTGGCGCGGGGACTGGCGCGGCGGGATGTACGCGTCCCGCGCTCTCCGATCATCCTCCCGTTGGCGATTTTCATCGCCGGGGGGTGGTTTTCCCTCACTTCCCCCTGGAACCGGATAGAGCAGCACCCGGAATTGCTATTCCTCTACGGCGTGCTGGAGTTGGTCAAGTGGATGCAGATCCCATTGATCGCGCTGGTCGTCGCAGACCTCCTGGCAGCGGAGCGGAGACGGGTCTTGTGGCTGGTAGGGATTTTGCTGGCCGTGGGGCTGTTTCAAGCCAGTGTGGGCATCTATCAGTTCGGATTGCGGGGAGATGGGCCGGACCATTTCGCCATCCTGGGAGGGCGGTTCTACCGGGCGTATGGCACTTTCGAGCAGCCGAATCCCTTTGCCGGATATGTAGGGACAACGTTGGCGCTGGCCCTGGGAGTCGCCTGGGGGCTTTTCACGGAGGTCGGCACACGCATCCGGCGGCGAGGATGGAGACGGGGAATGGCCTGGCCAGAGGGCCTGGCGTTGCTCACCACCGGGATCGTCTGTGTGGGGATGGGGGCAGCATTGGTGATGAGTTGGAGCCGGGGCGCATGGTTGGGGTTCGGGGCAGCGTTAGTGATGATGGCGATAGCGCTCCCCCGCCGAACACAATGGGGAATCATGCTGGTGATCGTTATGCTGATATCCTTCATCGTGTTGTACCGATTGGGTGCCTTGCCCCCTTCCCTCACGGAGCGCCTGACCGGTTTCGTGCAAGATGTGCGTTTCGAGGATGTACGTGGGGTGGGAATCAATGACGCCAATTATGCCGTCATCGAGCGATTGGCCCACTGGCAAGCGGCGCTCGATATGTGGCGTTACCGCTTTTGGACCGGGGTAGGGCTGGGGTGTTATGAGCCGGCATATCCCGATTTTGCACTGATCAACTGGCCAATCCCACTAGGTCATGCCCACAACTACTATCTGAACCTGGCAGCGGAGACCGGGCTGATCGGCCTGGGGACATATTTGTTGTTGTGGGGATGGGTATTCTGGCAGACGTGGCGGGTGACGCGCCGGGCCGTCGGTCTGCCGCGTGGCATCGCCATCGGTTTATTGGGCGTATGGACCCATTGGAGTATCCACCACTCCCTCGACAATTTGTACGTCAACAACGTGCATCTTCACGTCGCCGTGTGGCTGGGGCTGCTGGCCTGGGTGATACTGACCAGCACAAAAAACCGGGGTAACGGGGGTCCGTGGGGTAAGCCAGCCTCTCTCACTACCCGACATTTTGACCCTCCCGCAGGTTCAGAAGCGGTTGGAGGGCATTTCGTGCCCTGATGTGGGGCTATACACGAACCTGCGGGAGGGTTACCGATCAATATGTCGGATTGAATTTGACCCTCCCGCAGGTTCAGAAGCGGTTGGAGGGCATTTTGTGCCCTGATGTGGGGCTATACACGAACCTGCGGGAGGGTTACCGATCAATATGTCGGATTGAATTTGACCCTCCCGCAGGTTCAGAAGCGGTTGGAGGGCATTTCGTGCCCTGATGTGGGGCTATACACGTGCAACTGACATAATTTCAAA
>CAZXVB010000231.1:0-5329 GCA_964643875.1 uncultured Anaerolineales bacterium
GCCTGCTTGATGACTGGAACCGAAATCTTGATGCTACGCGCGGGGTTGACTGCCTCGTTAGTTGGTATGAAGCTACCCAAGCGGAGGTACATAAATGGAGCGATTGAAGCCGATCATACGTCCGTTGTGGCAAATCCTGCTCGACGATCCGGCTAATTTGACGTGTGATGAGTGCTTTGCAATGATGGAGTACTACGCCGAGTTATTGGCAACGACTGGGGATGGCTTGCTGCCCTGGGTTCAATCTCGTTTGATCCATTGCCCAATGTGTCAGTATGAACAACTTTTGTCACAAGGTTACTCCTCAGGCTGACGGTCGAAACCGCGCCTGAGGAGCTAAAGCTGGCTGTCCCCCTGCGTGGACAGGCGCGTCCACGCAGGGGGACGCTCGGATGTAAGCCCCCTAGATAGGGGCGATTTCAATTGCTAAAATTCTTCCCCCGTCCATTCCTCTTTCTCTTCGTCATACGCCAGGACGAAACGCCGTCCACCGGCGGTGCGGACCTGGAAGACCAGACCAGACGGTGTGCGGGACTGTTGTTCGACCGTCGTAATTGCCAGTCGTTCGCCGCGCCATACGACGATGCGGGGCCGCTCCGGGTAGCGGAACCCCGCATAACATTCAACCTGAATCGCGGAGCGATTCTCGTACTCTGGCATCTACAAATCGAGTGAGTGCAGGTAGGTGATCAGCTCGGTGCGCATATCATCGCGCCGCAGCGCCATAGCGATGTTGGCCTTCAACTGACGCAACGGATCCCCGGCCGCCATCCACGTTCCTTCGATGGGATGGACCATCACTGTGGAGCGAGCAGCTAACCGTCCCACGGCATCGGTCATCCACAACTCCCCATCCTTTCCGGTTGCGGAAGCATGCAGCACGTCGAAGATTTGCGGGGTGAAAATGAAATGGCCGATCTGTACCAGATTCGAGGGAGCGGTCCCTGGTGCCGGCTTTTCGATGATCCGCGCCATCACGTTGGCGCTGCCGGCCTGTAACTCGATACAGCCATACAGGTGCGTCTCTTCATCGGGAACATGTTGGGTCGCCAGGATAGCTGCCGGTTGGAATCGCTCGAACACATCTCGCAGTTGACAGGGCACCGGGCACTCGGCGATCATAATATCGTCACCGAACATATAGTAGAACGGTTCGTCGGACGATAGCCAGGGACGGGCAGCCAAAGCGGGCGAGCCGTTCCCGTAGGGAAGGCCCTCCGGCTGACGCACGAACACGATGTTGGCCATGGAGGACAGTCGGCGTACCTCTTCCAGCAATGTTTGCTTACCGGACGCCTCCAGATGGGCCTCCAGGTCCGGCGCCGGGGCGAAATGGCGTTGGACGACCTCACTACCGCCGCGCACCACTACGATAATGTCGGTGATATCGGCGGCAACCAGACTTTCCACATGGTACTGGATGAGGGGAATCCCCGCAATGGGAAACATCTCTTTGGGTACTGCTTTGGAGGCCGGCAAGAATCGGGTGCCATAACCGGCGATTGTGATTATTCCTTTCATCCCTTTACCCCTGTGTGATGTGTGATGTGTTTCGATATGCACGATGATCGAAAAAAGGTGGCCGCTCAACCCGCCATAAGGCATACAGCCCAACGGTGACGACCCCTCCTCCGACGATGTATCCTTCCATGATTGAAGCACGGGTGATGAAGAGCGCCAGCAGCCCCAGCACAAACGAGACCACGTACAGTGTCAGCACTGCTTCCCGTTTAGTCATCCCGGCAGCAACCAGGCGATGGGAGATGTGGTCTTTCCCCGGCGTCGTGGCCGGGTTTTGCCGCCGCCGTAAGCGCGAAATGATCACCATAGTGGTGTCGAAGATGGGCAGCCCTAACACCAACACAGGCACCATCCAGGTGACGAATTCCACATTGTCGGGAAAGCGGAGTTTGATCCCGACGGCTGCCAGGGTAAACCCCAGAAACAGGGAACCGGAGTCGCCCATAAAGATGCTGGCCGGGTTGAGATTGTAAAACAGGAACCCCAAACATGCGCCCAGCACAGCGACGGAAAGAGCGCCCACCAAGTATTGCCCGGTGAAGGAGCACATCAAAGCGAAATATGCCGCCGCAATCGCTGCTACCCCGCTGGAAAGGCCGTCCATATTGTCCAGGAAATTGATGGCATTGGTGATATACCCCAACCAAAACACGGTGACCACTAAATTCAGGAAAGTATTGTCGAAGACGCCCACGTAGATGCCGCTGGCGTAGAGCAGGAGGGCGGAAAGCGTCTGGCCGATCAACTTAACGAGGGGGCGCAGTCCCCACCGATCATCAATCAATCCCATAAAGGAGACGCCGGTGGCGCCAATGAGGATACTGCCGAACTGGACGAAGTTATATTCCGTGCCCAGGGCGATTGCCGCTATCAGCACCGTCAGATAGATAGCAACGCCGCCCATACGGGGGACCGGACGGAGATGAATCTTACGGGCCGCGGGCCGATCCATTATCCCCACCCGTGGGGCCAACCAACGGGCCACTGGGGTCATCCCAATGGCCAACACCAACGCGCCAGCGAAGGCCAGAAGATAGGTGGTCATGGTGACTGTGTCTCTGTCCCTGTTCCCGCTTCCATCGCCTGGAGCTGTGCTAGCAGGTCCTGGAGCGATGCCCGTTGGTCCTCTGGGGCCAACTCCAACGCCGTCTGGGCATGGAATACTGCTTGTTCGATATCCCCCACCTGAGCGTAGAGTTGAGCCAACACTTGATGGATGTTCCACAGATCCCTGGCTCGTGGTTGTAACTCGACCGTCTTAGTAAGGGCATGGATGGCGTCATCCCACTGTTGCAGCGCGATGTACGTATCTCCCAACACCCGCCAGACCTGCGCCGAGCGGGGGGTGATCCGTAACGCTTCAGTGTAACAGTGGACTGCGGCTTCTAGCTCGCCTAATTGTCGGTTGGCGTCTCCGCATATCAACCAAGTTTGGTCGAAATCTGCATCAATCTCCAGGGAACGCTGATGGGTGCGCTCATACCCGGCCTGATCCCCCAGACCATACAGGTAGAGCATAGACCACTCATTCCATATGATGGCGTTTTGCGGGCTGAGCGTTGTGGCCCACTCGTAGTTGAGCGAAGATTTGTGCAACAATTCCATCTTGGCATTCTGATCGGAGGTGAAATCGGCCCACCGGCGGTACATACGGGCCAGGTTGGCGCTGTGATCGGTGTTGAGCGGATTCAACTCCCGGGCTTTAGTCAGTACCTTCTCGGCTTCCCGCATCACCGACTCGCGCACCATAGCATCGTCCAGCGAGGAAGCGTATTCCAGATACGCTCGTCCCAAGTACAGGTAGTAGAAATCCTCCCGAGGCACCAACTGGATGGCATGTTTGTAGTGTTCGATGGCCACTAGCCATTGTTTCCCCTTGTCATATGGGTCAGCCTGTTTATAGATGATATCCGCCTGGATCGGCGTCAGGTTGGTACGGACGGAGATGGCACCGGCCAACACGCCCAACACGACCAGGGCGATCAGGCCGCCTGGATGTGCACTCGTTTGTTCCTTTGAGTACATCCTCGTCTTCGTCATTAGCGATTCCATAAACAACATCGCTCCACCGGTCAATAGAACGAGGATGATGAACCAGTAATAGCTGGTCAGGAAACCTGCCACCCGATAGGCGATTGAGATCAAATCGTCCACCGTCTGGGCTTGGAACTGCATCAATTTGGCTTGTGCGTTGGTGATGTTCAATGCAAACCCCAGCCCTACAGCCAGGGAGACGCTGGCATACAGCAAACCGGCCACCCATAGATCGCTTCTTCGTTTGCGAAAGGCGCCCTGTTTGGCCATCTCCGAGACGAACACGATGGTGCTCATAATCCAGGTCAGGCTGAAGATCATCAATGCGCCTGGAGAATGGCACTCCCCCAACACGGGGTCCCACCGCGCAGTACAGGTACGTTCGTTGCGGGTCGCCAGGATGGTCAGCGCCCGCCAGACGATCTGGGCAGGGCGGGTCAATCGCTCCGCGTTGGTGATGAAATCAAACGAAAGCGTACCCAGCACAAATCCTCCGATGATCGCCGCTGTCAAGAGAGACCATAGCCATGTGGGTATTCCGGATTGGGCAGGGGGGGGCGGTGGTGCGTTTCGTCGTCTCCTTCGCCTCCGACTTTGATTCGTCTCCTTTTTCCTGGAGGTAGAGGATGCCCCTTGGGCCTTTGTCTCTGTCTCCATCGCTTGATCTCGAATCAACATCAGGCCGGTCAGGACGAAGGCGCCGGCATAGGCCCAGAACGTGGTGCGTGTTGAGGCAATGGCGATACCAAAGTTGATTTCCACAAAGTGGGCGATCACGGCTGACAGGATGCCGATCAAGAAAATGGCATACGGATGCAGCGCCGGAGTGCGATCCGTATCCCAATATACCGAGAAAGCGTATATCAACAGATACAGGAAAAGACCAATGACGATTCCGATGGGGATGGCCAGGCAGAAAAAGTGGGGTCCAAGGGTGGGAATCACAATGGCCGTACTGACGATGGCCCCTAACGCCAACAGCGCAAAAAATACGATCCGTCGCCAATCGGAGGGGAGAAAACCGAGCCAACGCAGGCCGTAGTAGAAGATGCCGCCGAAGATCCACACGTACACGATGAATCCCAGCAGGCCGGTGATCACCAGAGAATCCATCGTTTCATTGTGTGAGCGGTCTGGTGAGGCCGTGCGGGACTCGAAATGGCCCAGCAATGGTGGATAGAACGGATTGTAGGCCACGTACATAGACTCCGGCCCGTAACCGACCAGCCAACGGATCGAGTTGTATGGGTCGGGATGTCCCTCAGGATAGTCGCTGGTGGGAGGATATTGGATAGGGTCGTGGGGCAAGATCAGTTTCAAAGCCCCCTGCCAGATCAGGTTGCGCACCATACCGGTACCGCTTTCGGGATCCAGAACATTGGTGACTCTCCGCAATGATGGTTGTTCCCGTGCCCACTCGTTCAGGGGGCCGCCTGGGTTGACGGCGAAGAAGCCAGCACCGGCGAAGATTGCCAGGACGATTGCACTGGCCCACATCCAGCGAGCGCCCTTCTGGTTGACGATGAACGTCATCCAGACGCCAATCATCGTCAACACGGCGCCACCGGCCGCCAAACCCTGCGGCAGGTTGCTTTCAGCACCCCAGATTGCTCGGCCGCCAAAGTAGAGCGTCGCGGCTACCAGCCCAGCACTGACCAGGCTGGCCACACCGAAGAGCAAGCCCTGCCCTAGGTCTCTCAACAAGTCCTTCTTGGGGGCTATTGCTTCTCCTTGCGCCCGATGCGCCGCCTGTTGGAGCAAAAGCAATCCCAGG
>CAZXVB010000232.1:0-5286 GCA_964643875.1 uncultured Anaerolineales bacterium
GTCGGCGTAGGCCGACGCGCGGCGCAAAGCGCCCAAAGAGGCCGATTTCAATCGGTGACATCTGGCGCGTAACGCAAAGTGTCAACCAATGATGAACCATCCCCGAATGTGCATACTATAACACAAAATCATTGTGTGTTCCAATCGGGACAACCAGGATGTCGGAGGGGAGAGGACCAGTGCCTGACCGCTCCACAGGTCAGACCGGTCAACTCTCAATCGTATGCTGTGATTCCTTCCAGCTCGCTACCTGACGATACAACTCCTGAATCTCACTAGAAGACAAACGCCGATGTAACTCCAGACGCAAAAAATCACGGAACAGAGGATGATAGCGGTACTGCAGCCCACCGGAAGGTGAAGTTATTCGCTCGATAAACAAATTACGCCTCTCGATTTCCGGTAGATGATTCTCCCCCAGTATTGCTGTACATATGGCGGGTGTCAGGGGTTCCAAGACAACGCTGCGGAGCAAAAACTGCTGCTGGGTATGATGAAGTGTATCCAGCACCTCCTCTCGCAGATAGGCGAATATCCCTTCCCACACATCATCCAGCCGGGTTGTAAAGCGACTCAGCGTATTGCTGGCCAGCCAGAGAGGCGCGACCCATCCCTCTGACCGAGAGACCAATTCTTCCATTTCTACCGGCGCAAGATTCAGTCCCGGTGATTGCTGAAGGAACTCTCTGCTCTCCTCAACAGTGAACCGGAGGTCTGGTGTCCGTAGTTCTAGCAGTTGCCCCCGGACACGCAACCTGGGAAGAGGCAAAGGGGGATCTGTGCGGGTCAGAAGACACAGGTGTACGCGGAGAGGTAAATTTTCCAGAAACGTCCCTAGAAACCGATACCCTTCTGCGTCAGTAAGACATTCCAGATCGTCCAGTACCAGAAGCACCGTCGCCGGGGACAACGATTCGAGAGAAGCTATCAATGGTTTTATAATGGGGTCCCCGTCGAAAAACTCTCCGAAACGAATGGTCAAGAGATCCTGGAAAGCACCCTGCAAACCCTTGTCGCTCCCTGGCCATAAGCGGTCAATGGCAGCCGCCAGCCCCGTCGCCAACACCGCAGGCGCATTATCCATCTCATTGACCCGGTACCAGGCGATCAAGAACCGTTGAGCATCGGCGATTTTCCGCATCGCCATCCATTGAGCAACCAATGTAGTCTTACCATACCCCGGAGGAGCAGAGATGAGAATCAGCCTCACGTGAGGCGCAAGACCACGGTCCAATAAAGCGAAAAGGCGCGGGCGGGGCAAAACTTCGGGGGGTAGTTCTGGAGGTGTGATGCGTGAGGTTCGCACCAAAGAGGAAACCATCATAGTGGGAGGAGCCTCTTGATCAAGGATGTGTTGGAACAGCTTTTGAGTTTCCTCCATAGGAGAGATTCCCAATTCGCGTTGGAGTATGTCCCGACAAACCCGATATTGCCGTAGCGCTTGGCTGCGTTGTCCATTTTCCCAGTAGAGCCGCATCAACAGGCGATGGACATCTTCCTGTAGGGGATCTAACGTCAGCAATCGCTGACAGGCTGCAATCGCCTCTTCTTGTTTCCTCAAAGCAATGAATTTTTGGATCAGGTTGGTCAAGGCGCGGAGTAAAAGAAGGAACAATCGCTCACGTGCGAGAAGGAGCCACTCTTCAAACTCAGGTGCGTTGGGGACAGAGAACCCAGCCAGGAACTCTCCCCGATATAGGTCCAGCACATATCGCACGCGCTGATAGTTCCTCGGAGAGAGTACGATCTGCGATTCCAAATCCCGGAACTCTGTATCCAAAACCGCCTCGAACTCCCGCACATCCACCCAACAGGGGGCATCGTCCCGCGCCGCGATCCAGTCCCCTGTCACCTCCAGGTATGTGTCGAGGGAGGAATCTGATCTTTCCAACACCCGTCGCAAATTCCACAGTGCTCGACGCAGGTTGTAACGAGCATAGGATTGGGCAGTCTCACTCCACAGAAGAGTCGCCAGATGGTCGCGGGAAAAGCGCTGCCCAGGTTGACACAACAGATACACGAGCAGCGCTTGCTCCTTGCGCGCCAGCGATTTTTCTAAGGAATGGGGGCCACATTGGATATGTATCTCCCCTAACAAGTAAAGGGTCAATATCGCACTATCCATCACTATGCTCCTGGCTTCTGTGCCCTCCATCTACAGGGGGATAGACCTTTGCTTCCATTAAAATCTATCCGAAAAGCTATGCAACAACTCTATTGATGAAAGCGGAGGCGATAGAGCCTCATTCGGGACCTACTGCGGCCTCTCACAAATTCATTCCTCGATAACACCTGGGTAGCCGAGTGCAGCACCCTCGGCTACCCTCCAAAAATTCAAGTTACTATTCAGGCCGACGGTTGAAACCGCGCCTGAGGAGCTAAAGCTGGCTGTCCACGCAGGTGGACAGGCGCGCCTACGCAGGTGGACGCTTGGCTGCCAGCCCCCTAGAGGCGATTTCAATCGCTAACAGAAATAGCCTGAGTAATTACAAATTCAGGGGATTTCATGTAAGGGATACCAATTGCACCCCTGACAACCACGAACGGCTTTGTGCGTTGCCGTACTCACTTACGGATCCGTTCGGCGGCTGCAAACCCTTCCGCCAACGCCTTGATGTTCAACTCTGCCGTTCCATGGGGAGCGCGTTCCCGCACGGCTTCCTCCAGAGAGTGACGGGAAACGACGCCCGTCAGAGCAACCAGTAAACCCAGTCCCACGACATTGGCGACGATCTCCCGCCCAACCGCCTCACGCGCCAGGGTAGTCAACGGCACCCGCACCGCCCGTGTTGTAGGTGCACGGGAGACGTGATCCTCATCCAGGATCAAAAGCCCTCCTTCGCGAACCTGTCGGCCATACCGATCACAAGCCTCCTGGCTCATACAAAGTGTGACGTTGGACTGGATCACTTTGGGGTAGTGAATCTCCTGTGTAGAGATCACCACTTCGGAGCGGCTGGCACCTCCACGGGCCTCCGGGCCATACGATTGCGTCTGGACCACATTTTTTCCATCCCGTACAGCCGCATCGGCCAACAGAATGCCGGCCAGGATAGCGCCCTGTCCTCCGGTGCCGGCCAATCGAATCTCGAAGCGTTCAGTCATTACACCGCCTCCTGTTGCGCCTTGGCAATGATCTCATCATATAATCGGGTATATTCGGGAATGTTCCGATCCGCGAAGATCCCCCGGATGATTTTGCCGGCCTTCTCTTCTGCGCTCATCCGCTCTGCCTGTTTTTGTGAAATGCTCTGCTCCTTGAGACGACGCATCATATCCGGTGCA
This sequence comes from uncultured Anaerolineales bacterium, assembly GCA_964643875.1. Classification (GTDB taxonomy): domain Bacteria; phylum Chloroflexota; class Anaerolineae; order B4-G1; family B4-G1; genus CAZXVB01. Next base: position 3,286 of record CAZXVB010000232.1, read on the forward strand.
GTGCCCCAGCGATTGATCCGCCCCAACGTCGTGTGGCAATAACTCACTGCCTCAACAACAGAAAAGCCATCCTTTGTAATTGCCTGCGCGATGTACTTTTCCAATTCCCGGACGTGGTAAACCGTGCTACGGGCCACAAAGGCCGCCCCGGCAGCAACAGAAAGCTCTGTGATGGGAAACGGTTGTTCGATGTGACCGTAAGGCGACGTAGCCGAGCGGGTACCGGTCGGGGTAGTAGGGGAATATTGCCCACCCGTCATACCATATGTGAGGTTATTGACGATTACAGTGGTCAACCCGATATTTCGACGGGCGGCATGGATGAAGTGATTGCCTCCAATCGCCAGGGCATCACCATCCCCCATCACCACGATTATCCGCATTTCCGGTCGCACCATCTTCAAACCGGTGGCAAAAGCCAAGGCCCGTCCGTGGGTCGTGTGCATCGTGTTGAAATCCACATAGACCGGCATCCGACCTGTGCACCCAATGCCGGAGATCATCGCTACATCGTTCTTATCCAACTGAAGTTCGTCTACTGCCCGAATGATGCTTCCCAACACAATCCCGATGCCACAACCAGCACACCAGACATTGGGAAACTTCTTGTGGTGGCGCAAGTATTGCTCATGAACCCTGGATTCTCGTTGTCGTTTCATCTCGCCCCCCAATCCTCGATGACTGCTAAGATTTGGTCGGGGAAAATGATCTCCCCATCGGCACGGACGACCCGGTGAACTTTGTGGCGACCGACCACCCGCTCTACCTCTAGCACCACCTGTCCCATATTCATCTCAGGCACGACGACACGATGGAGGCGAGCAGCGGCGTGGGCAACTACCTCCTCTGCAAATGGCCAAATGGTCTTCAGCTTCAGAAAACCCACCTTCAGCCCTCGCTTTCGGGCTTGTTCAACTGCATAGCGGGCCGAGCGAGCAGTCACCCCATAGGCGATCACCAGGATCTCCGCCTCCTCTATGCCGTCCTCTTCATACAACAAAATATCGGATAGACTGCGATCAATCTTCCGAAACACCCGCTCTAGCCATGGCTGGACCTCATCCAGACGATTGGTCGGGAACCCTCGCTCGTCATGGTGCAGGCCGGTGATGTGATAACGGTACCCCTCTCCGAAAGGCACCAACGGGGGAACATCTTCCGGGAAATTTTCATACGGCTTATACCACTCCGGTGGCACAGAAGTAGTGGCACGCTCCTCCGGCGAGATGGTCGCCGGATCGGGCAATTCGACCCGCTCCCGCATATGTCCGATCACCTCGTCCAACAGCAGGATCACCGGTGTGCGATAGCGCTCGGAAAAATTGAAAGCCTGAACGGTCAGGTCGAAGGCCTCTCGCACCGATGAGGGAGAAAGGACAATGATGGGATGATCGCCATGGGTGCCCCACCGAGCAGCCATCACATCTCCCTGAGATGGACTGGTGGGGCGGCCAGTAGACGGTCCAAGCCGTTGAACGTCCACGATCACGCATGGTATTTCGGTCATCGCAGCATAGCCAATGTTTTCCTGCATCAGGCTCAAGCCAGGGCCGGAGGTGGCCGTCATAGACTTGGCGCCGCCCACTGACCCGCCAATGACCGCCGCGATGGAAGCGATCTCGTCCTCCATCTGGATGAACTTTCCACCCACCTGAGGCAAGCGACGAGCCAACACTTCCGCGATTTCAGTGGCCGGCGTGATGGGATAGCCGGCAAAAAAGCGACAGCCGGCTGCAATAGCACCCTCGGCGCAGGCCTCGTCCCCCTGCATCAATCGGACAATGGTCTGTGAGGTCTTCCCGGTCATCAGTCAACCTCCTCTTCCGGCTCGATCTCCGTCACAAAGATCGCGAAATCGGGACAATGCAATTCGCACCACCGGCAGGCAGTACAAGCCTCCGGATGTGCGACCACGACCCGGTCGTCTGGCCCACGGGCCAACACGTTGGTCGGGCAAAACTCGATACACAAATCACATCCCTTGCACCAATTGGGGAAGAT
>CAZXVB010000233.1:0-5283 GCA_964643875.1 uncultured Anaerolineales bacterium
GCCGTCCGTCGCGCATAGGGACGTGCGGCTACGGGACGATTTTTCGGACAAGCTTTAAGAATGGGGAGGTTGAGAGTTTTTGACACCTTTTGTGAATGCCTTTTAGGCATGCTGATAGCTTTTGAAACTTTCCCGATGGTATAATATGCTTGCTGTTTGGCTTGGATGTACGCGTTTATACGCAAGGTTTGCAGAAGGTGACCGTAGTTTTGAAAGAAGCGGTCACCTTTTCTGACGCACAAAGGCCGGTGCTCCTATGCGGAGCGTAGGAGTCAGCGTGAAGTGAGAGAGGAAATGACGAATAATGACGTTGTCTTCCCGTCTACCTGGGTTCTATGACCTTCCGTTGGACGAGCGGATAGCAGAGGTTGCTCGTCGGGCCGGGTTGAGCGCCGACGAGGTGGCAGTGTTGCGCTCGACGGCGGGAGGAGAGTTGGGATTGACCGCCGAACGGGCCAATCGGATGATTGAAAACGTCGTCGGTGTGCATGGCTTGCCACTGGGGATCGCTGCCAATTTCATCGTCAATGGGCGGGATGTGTTGGTCCCTATGGCCATTGAAGAGCCATCGGTGGTAGCTGGCGTCTCGCTGGTTGCCAAGTTGGCCCGCGCTGGTGGCGGCTTCCAGGCCGTCGCTACGGCCCCGGAGATGATCGGGCAGATACAGGTGTTGGATGTGTCCGATCCCTGGGCGGCCCGCTTCGACCTGTTGGCCGCACGGGACGAACTGCTGGCTTTGGCGGACAACACCGATCCCATCATCGTCGAGAAGGGGGGCGGAGCGCGCGACCTGATCGTGCGGGTGCTGGAGACGACGCCCGTCGGTCCGATGCTCGTGGTTCATCTAGTATACGACTGTCGGGATGCGATGGGGGCCAACGCGATCAACACAGCCTGTGAAGCCATGGCTGCCCGGATCGAAGCGCTCACCGGTGGGCGAGTAGGGCTGCGTATCCTTTCTAACCTGGCGGACAGACGCATAGCACGGGCGCGTTGCACGATCCCGGCAGAGACCATGGCCTTTGGCGCGTTCTCTGGCCAACAGGTTGTTCGGGGGGTGGTGGAAGCATGGGCATTCGCTGCCGCCGATCCGTACCGGGCTGCGACCCACAACAAGGGCATTATGAATGGAGTGGATGCTGTGGTGATCGCTACCGGGAACGACTGGCGGGCCGTGGAAGCCGGAGCGCATGCGTATGCGGCTCGCTCTGGTCGCTACACCAGCCTGAGCACCTGGGAACAGAACGCAGACGGCGACCTGGTGGGCACGTTGGAGATGCCTCTGGCTGTGGGGATCGTGGGCGGTGCGACGCGTGTTCATCCGACGGCCCGGGTGGCCCTCAAAATCCTGGGGGTCCAGACAGCCCGAGAGTTGGCCGAGATCATCGTGGCGGTCGGGTTGGCCCAGAACCTGGCAGCTTTGCGGGCCTTGGCTACCGAGGGGATCCAACAGGGCCATATGCGTCTCCACGCCCGTCAGGTGGCGATGGCGGCCGGGGCGACTGAGCAGGAAATCTCCGCCGTGGTAGCCGCTATGCACGCTCGTGGTGTGATCCGCGTTGATGAAGCCCGCACGATCCTGGCCGAAATGCGTGCCACCTCAACCTCGACTTCACCTTTGACGAAGATGAGCGACGGAAGGTGACATCCGGCTGGCGGCGTATGTGGCAACCATAGACATTAGAGGAAGTCATGACTGTTGATCAGCAACTGAATTCTTCGATAGAGATACTGAAACCAGACCGTGATGTGGGTCTGCTAAGTTATGGGGCTTATGTCCCTCGTTACCGATTACCGGCCTCCGAAGTCGCGCGGATTTGGCGAGGGGGAGGCGCTACTCCAATCCAGGAAAAATCGGTTCCGGGAATGGACGAAGACGTGGTCACGATGGCAATCGAGGCAGCCCGCAATGCCTTGACCCGCATCGGGCCGACCTTCGATCCGGGCTGCATCCGGGCCGTGTGGGTTGGCAGCGAGTCCCATCCCTACGCCGTCAAACCGACTTCGACCATCGTGGCGGAGGCGATTGGGGCCACACCGTTGACCCAGGCTGGCGATTGGGAGTTCGCTTGCAAGGCCGGGAGCGAGGCGCTGCAGGCGACCATCGGTTTCGTGGGGTCAGGTATGGCGACCTATGCCCTGGCCATTGGGATGGATACGGCCCAGGCCCGTCCTGGAGATGCCCTGGAGTATACGGCCAGTGCCGGCGGAGCAGCTTACCTGGTCGGCCCGGCCGATGAGTCTTTGGCCGTGATCGAAGGCTCGCTCTCCTTCGTGACGGATACACCGGACTTCTGGCGGCGAGCATATCAACATTATCCTTCCCATGGAGGGCGGTTTACCGGTCAGCCGGCCTATTTTAAGCATATTCTGGCGGCGGCCCGCGCTTTGATGGATGGTCTGGAAACTCGGCCCGCGGACTATAGTTACGCCGTCTTCCACCAGCCCAATGTCAAATTCCCTCAGACGGTCGCTAAACAGCTCGGTTTTACCCGTGAGCAGATCGCGCCCGGTCTGCTGGTTAACGAGATCGGTAACACATACGCCGGTTCTTGTCTGATCGGGTTGAGTGCCGTGTTGGACGTTGCCCGGCCAGGGGATCGTGTGCTGGCCGTCAGCTACGGCTCCGGTGCGGGGTCGGATGCCTTTTCCCTGCGAATCACCGAGGCCATTGCGGAGCGGCAGGCCCAGGCCCCGGCGACACGGGATTACATCGCCCGCCGCGTGGAGATTGATTATGCTACATACGCACGATTCACCAGGAAGTTGAAAAAATGAGAGACGTTGCCATCATCGGAGTAGGACAAACGAAAGTTGGAGAACACTGGGACGTTGGTCTCCGTCACTTGGCATTGGAGGCTCTTCAGGCGGCGATGGCCGACGCCCACGTCACCCGTGCCGATGCCCTCTACGTGGGCAATATGTTGTCAGGGGAGTTGACCGGCCAGGAGCATCTGGGGGCATTGGTAGCCGATTTCGCCGGCCTGCGGGGTATCGAGGCGGTCAAGATCGAAGCAGCATGTAGTTCCGGTGCGGCCGCTCTGCGGATGGGGTACATTGCCGTGGCGGGCGGTATGGCCGATATCATCTTCGTTGTGGGGGTCGAAAAGATGACGGACACCCTCGGCCCAGATGCTACGACGGCGTTGGCGATGGCCGCCGACGCCGATTATGAGGCTGCCCAGGGAATCTCCTTTGTGGCCCTGAATGCGTTGTTGATGCAGCGCTATATGTACGAGTATGGCTATCGCCGGCAGGACTTTGCGCCGTTTGCGATCAACGCCCATCGGAATGCCAGCCACAATCCATATGCGATGTTCGATTTCTCGGTGACGACGGAACGATTTGCGCAGGCTCCGATGATTTGTGATCCCGTCAGTTTGTTGGATAGTTCTCCCATTTGCGATGGGGCGGCGGCAGTGGTATTGGCGCCGGCAGATGTCGCCTGTACGCTCTCCTCGACACCGGTACGGATCGCGGCTTCTGCCATTGGCACCGATGCCCTGGCCCTCCATGATCGGCGTGATCCACTGGTTTTGGATGGGGCCCGTCTTTCGACTCAGCGGGCGTATGAACAGGCCCATGTCACACCGCAGGATATTGATCTGTTTGAATTGCATGATGCTTTCAGCATTATGGCGGCGCTCAGTCTGGAAGCGGCCGGGTTTGCAGAGCGGGGAGAGGGTGTGCGTCTGGCCTTGGAAGGTGAGATCGCTCTGGATGGCCGTGTTCCGATTGCCACGATGGGAGGTTTGAAGGCCCGTGGACATCCTGTTGGAGCCACCGGCATCTATCAAATTGTCGAAGTTGTCCAACAGTTGCGGGGATTGGCCGGCGAGAACCAGGTGGCCAACGCCTATCGCGGGATGGCTCAGAACATCGGCGGAAGTGGTGCGACGGTCGTCACGCATATCCTGGAACGGATGGAATGAACGGGCAGGTGCAAGATCCACCCCGACCCCAGATTGTTGGGAGGGGTTGAAGAGTAATAGGAGGTAAAGAATTTATGATGAATGTACCCCAGAACTGGCGTCTGAATCAACAGCGATACCGGCTTGTAGGTGAAATCTGTGAGCATTGTGGTAAGCGCATCTTCCCCCCCCGGGACGTGTGCCCGGAGTGTGAAGCGCCGGCCAAGACACCGCTTCAATTCAGCGGGCGGGGGGAGGTGTATTCCTACAGCACCGTTTATAACTCACCGCGTGGATTCGAGGAATTTGCGCCTTACACGGTGGCTCTGGTGCGGCTGGAGGAAGGGCCGATGGTAGCGGCGCAACTCACCGATGTGGACGCAGACCAGGTGCGCATCGGTATGCCGGTAGAGATGGTGACTCGTAGGGTGCAGAGTAACGGCGAGGAAGGCGCCATCGTTTACGGCTACAAATTCCGGCCGGTGGTTCGTCCCGCTACGCCGTAGCCACCTTTTTGGGGCCGGCTCTCAGTGTTGGGGCTGCTTTACGTGCGACGCACTACCAAGGTGCGTCGCACGTAGGGAGACCGACCCGATCCAGGCGTGAACTTTAGTCCCTTGCGTATGGTGGGATAGGCCGGTGGGCTGTGGCGACTGTTCCGAAGGTTAGCGGGTGTGCGAGGTCGAATCACCGCCCGCGTAGGCGGATACGTGCCTCACGGCAACGAGGACAGGCGATGCCTGTGTATTCTGTGCCACACGTGCGGCACACTTTGGTGCGCACAGGACGTTCGTCGTTCAGCGACGCCACAATGACGATCACATCCTGTCCATCATATTTGGTTAGCCATTCCTTCAGTTGGGTCCCCCCAATGGACACGGAACCCGTTTCGGGGTCTCGGTGTATTCGTCCCTCCATCACTCCGAGGTCCAACTCATAGGCGGCCGACGCCAATTCTCGAATGCTGGCCTTTCGATAGGCGGGCATATTTCCTCCTGAAAATTATTGCCCGGTCAAGCTGGTTCAACCGGACCCCCGGCGACGGCTTTGATGATGGGAAACAGGCAGTCACACCGGGTGGATTGTTCACATTATAGCTTGTTTTACGACTTATGGCAAAGTTTCTTCTCCCTTAACCCCTCGGCCCCTCAGTGGAACGTTTTCCTCTTGTACCAAAATATGGTATACTAAGAATCGGGATGGTTCATCATTGGTTGACACTTTGCGTTACGCACCGGATGCCGCCCGATTGAAATCGGCCTCTTTGGGCGCTTTGCGCCATCCGTCGGCCTACGCCGACGCGCTGGTCGGCGCAGGCCGACCATTGGCCGTAGGCCCAGAAAGGGTGACTTCCAGTCACCGCAGTTGCGCC
>CAZXVB010000234.1:0-5274 GCA_964643875.1 uncultured Anaerolineales bacterium
CGGCTCTACACGGATTCGAGGGGTAGGGACGAGCCTCCCGCAGGATGAGGACGCCTGATCCCCGGTAAACCGCCCCGTTTGCCGCAGTTTCTGCGTCGGCCGAGCCTGTATGAACCTGCGGGAGGCTGGCTTACCCCACGAATCCACGTTGACCAATTTTCGCCCTGTCAAGGTAGTGATGTCGAGGATGGACGTGTCCCGTTTGTAGCCGCGCATTGTTCGGTATTGCTCCTTGATAACGATAACCCAGCCGATGGCCTGCTCGGTGATGTTGTTGATGGCGTTAAGCTTTTTCACCTCCTCCCTGCGGCTGGGCCGGGCTATTCCCGAAGTAACTATCAGGTTCACATAGGAAGTGGATACAACAATGTACACTTCAAAAACGAACACCAGCAGCCAAACAATTAACCACATTACAACACCCCAATGGGTCAAAGACGCCGTTTTCTACCAAATCTTCCCCGATCGTTTCGCTCAGAGCGCGTGGGTGGAGAAACCATCCCACCTGGAACCGTGGGACACTCCTCCCACTGTCTACGGCTTCAAAGGCGGGGACTTGTTAGGTGTCGCCGAGCATCTGGACTATCTGAAAGAGTTGGGCGTCACGGCCATCTATTTCAATCCGATATTCCGGTCCACTGCTAACCACCGCTACCACACCCACGACTATTACCGCGTAGACCCGATCCTGGGGGGCAACGCTGCCTTCCGCGAACTATTGGACGCGGCTCATGCCCAGGGGATACGGATCGTGTTGGACGGCGTGTTCAATCACGCCAGCCGGGGCTTCTATCAATTCAACCACACACTGGAAAACGGGATCGCCTCTCCCTACCTGGACTGGTTTATTTTCGACCAGGAACGGCTCCAGGCCGGCATCCCCCTCGAAGCCTATGCCTGTCCACAACAGGAAGAACGGCTGAAACGGAGTGGTCATAGTCTGGAAACATTGGGCTACCAGGCTTGGTGGGACCTGCCCGCTCTTCCTAAGTTCAACATCGAGACCCCGGCTGTGCGCCGTTTCATCCTCGACGTGGCCCGGCACTGGATCGAGTTCGGCGTGGATGGGTGGCGGTTGGACGTACCGGCCGAGATCAATGATGACGATTTCTGGCGTGCCTTCCGGCGGGTCGTTAAGGGGGTCAATCCCGAAGCCTACATCGTGGGGGAGATTTGGGAAGAAGCACACCGCTGGCTGCAGGGCGATCAGTTCGACGCCGTAATGAACTACATCTTCAACCGGGCCTGCCTGGGGTTCTTCGGCGGCGAGCGATTGAACACATCGCAGCGGCCCGGTGGATTCGAGCTGCGTCCCCTGAGCGCCACCGAATTCGCCGATGTCATAGACAAAATGCTGACTCTCTACGATTGGGAAATCACGACGGTGCAACTCAACCTCCTCAGCAGTCACGATATGCCCCGCTTTCTGACCCTGGTTCAGGGGGATAAAGATGCGCTCGTCCTGGCTACACTCTTCCAGATGACCTTTCCCGGCGCTCCCTGCATCTACTACGGCGATGAGGTAGGGTTGGAAGGAGGAGACGATCCCGATTGTCGGCGTACTTTCCCCTGGGACGAGCGCCGCTGGGACCATGACCTGCTCAACCGATTTCGGCAGGCGACGCACCTGCGACAGCGATACCCGGCCCTGCGGCGCGGTCGCTACCTCCGTCTTTGTACGGACGACGCTGCTCGTCTCTACGCATTCGCCCGCCAAAGCGATGACGAGACACTGGCCGTCGTTTTGAATAACGGCCCGGCGACCTATACACAGCCGATCCCGGCCAACGACCTGTTCCCCGATGGGAGCGTGCTCCGGGATGTATGGGGGAACGGCGCGGCACGAGTCTCCGATGGCCGGATTGTAGGCTTGCATCTCCCTCCTCGCGCCGGGGCAGTGTTGGAGATGGGTTGAAAATTTTGCCAGCTACTCATTTTACCGGCCCTACACGGATTCGAGGGGGTAGGGACGAGTCTCCCGCAGGATAAGGACGCCTGATCCCCGGTAAACCGCCCCGTTTGCCGCAGTTTCTGCGTCGGCCAAGCCTGTATGAACCTGCGGGAGGTTGGCTTATCCCACGAATCCACGTTGACCCATTTTACCATCCTGCAAGGTAGCTGACCGATACGTCGGGTGATGAATCCCTGTGTAAACACAGCAAGGCTGCTGTAGCCGGCCCCCTGACCGTGGCCTACCGGACATGATAACCTCTTTTTTCTGCTATGAAAGCCGCAGGTTTTGCCCGGAAGGCCCAGGCCCCGCCATTTATCCGTTGCCGCCGACGGACGGCCCCGCATAAATGGCGGGGCCTGGGCTTTCATTTGCGCGGGTGGTCGTGGTGGCGACCATTGATGACTCCTTGGCTCCCAAAACGTTTTGGATTATAATACAGCTATCTACCAAGCGTTTTGGAAACATTACCTCTGCCGTAGCATTACCCAGTTCCGAGGTCATATATGTCTGTTACCCTGAAGGACATCGCTCGACAAGTTGGTTACTCTGTCACCACGGTCTCCCGTGCCCTGGCCGGCTACGACGACGTGGCGCAATCCACCCGTGAACTGATCGTCCGCACGGCCAACGAAATGGGCTACCATCCCAACATTACGGCTCGTCGCCTGCGCGCTCGTCGCACCGATACCATCGGCTTCGTCATTCCGACCCACGGGCCACGCTTTTCCGATCCCTTCTTCAGCGAACTGCTGGCCGGGATCGGCAACAAGGCCGCCGAACACGAGTTCGACCTGTTGGTTTCGACCCGCGCGCCAGGGCATGAAGAATTGGACGCCTACGAACGGATCGTGCGCGAACGACGGGTAGATGGTCTCCTGGTCGTGCGCACTCGCCATCGAGACCCCCGCATCGCATATTTGCTCGATCAGGAGTTCCCCTTCGTGGCTTTCGGGCGCTCAGATCTGGCAGGTAAGAAGGTAGACTTCTCCTACCTGGATGTGAACGGCCATGCCGGTATGTACCAGGTAACCCAACATCTGATCAACCTGGGGCACCGGCGGATCGGTTACATCAGCGCCCCGTTGGACCTCTGGTTCGCTTCCCATCGTCTGGCCGGCTACCAGGAAGCTCTGGCACAAAATGACATTCCGTTCGACGAGCACCTGTTCACCATAGGAGAATTGACAGAACAAAGCGGATACCTGGCCGCTCAACGCCTCTTGGTGCATACTCCTTACCCAACAGCCATCATCACTTGTAATGATCTGATGGCCTTCGGGGCCATCAGCGCGGCCGAAGAGCAGGGGTTGGCCGTAGGAAGAGACATCGCAATCACCGGTTTCGATGACGTCCCGCTGGCCGAGCACGCCCGCCCACCATTGACGACCGTTCATCAACCGATCTACGAGATCGGACAACGGATCTGCGACCTGCTGATCCAACAACTGCTGGGAGAGATCGCTATGCCTCAACACATCATTCTGGAACCTCGATTGGTCATACGTCAATCCTGCGGGGCATACCATACCCTAAACCAAGGGAAGTGATAGCCAGGAGGGACATGTTTTTTCACTGTTTGGCGAAGTTTTGCGAAACCCATTTGTTGTTAGTTTACCCTTCAAGGAGAAGTTCGAGATGAAAAAGCTGACAAGTTTGTTAGTGTTGAGTATGTTAGCGTTGGGACTGCTGGCGGCCTGCCAGCCTCAAACGGTAATTGTCACTGTGGAAGTGCCGGTCGAGCGCACCGTCGAAGTCCAAGTGCCGGTCGAAAAAACGGTTGAGGTTCCGGTGGAAGTGACAGCTCCCCCGACCGAAAAGACCGTCATCGAGTTCTGGACGACCGATAACGAGGAAGCGCGAGTGGACACATACGAGGAGATCGCCGCCCGGTTCATGGCCGAACACCCGGATGTCGAAATCCGGATCGTGCCCATCGAAGAGGCCGGCGTTTCTCAGCGCATCGCCACCGCCCAGGCCGCCAATCGCCTGCCGGACATCGTCCGCATGGGGATCGAGCGCGTCGCCACTTTCGCCGCCGATGGCATCCTGGATGAAAACGCCGCTGAAGCGGTCATCAAAAGCATTGGAGAAAACGACTTCCGAGCCGGCCCATTGCAGATGGTCACCGACCCTTCAACCGGCAAATACGCCGCCGTCCCGTTCGATGGCTGGATCCAGGCGATCTGGTACCGGGCCGACGTTTTTGAGGCCGCCAACCTCAATCCCCCCGTCTCCTGGGATGACATCAACGCCGCCTGCGACACGCTCCCTGGGCAAGGCAACCTGCTCTACGCCCTCACCCTGGCGACCGATCCTGGCCAGAACTATCCGCATCAGGTATTCGAGCAGGTCGCAATGTCCAACAACGCCTGGCCATTTGATGAGGATGGGAACGTAACGATGAACACCCCGGAGATGGTCGAAGCGCTACGTTTTTACACCAACTTGCAACGCTGCGCTATGCCTGGCCCACAGTACTGGCGTGGCGCTCGCGAGGCCTATGAGCTGGATCAAGCCGGTATGCTGTTCTACAGCACCTACATCATGGACGACCTGGTCGAAGGTTCTGGTATGGAGGGTGGCGGCCAAGTGGAGATCGCCGTGGAGGACCTGGCGCTCAAGACCGGCTTCGCACCGCAGATGGTCGGCCACAATGGATCGGCCTCCTACGGCCAGTTGGTCACCCTGGGCATCATGCAGGGCGCAGACCCGGAGGCCCAGCAAGTGGTCGAGTGGTTCCTGACCGGCCAGAACTATCAAGACGTGCTGGCGTTAGCCCCCTTTGGGAAGGTTCCAGTCTTGAAGAGCGCCGTAGATGGTTGGAAAGGGCTTAGCCCCTTCTTCGAATACTACTCCGACGAGACACTGGAACAGATCGCCAATGGGTATGAGACGATGCAACGCTGGCTCTTCCGCCCCGACTACGACGCGACCCAGCGGGCCGTCATCGGCGACATCGAAGGGCGTCTGTTGATCCCGCAAGTCATCAGCAACATCGCCCTGGAGGGCACGATGACGCCGGAGACCGGTGCCGAGTGGCTCCAGGAACAAGTCGAAGCTATGTTGGCCGAGCGTCAACAGTAGCCCTCGGCTCCCTGAAGTTGAGGTCGCAAATGTGAAATCCGAAGCCCTGGTTCGTTTAGGGCTTCGGAAATTCCCTGATCCACCTCATCCCTTTATTGACTGGAGTCTGGCAAATTTCAAAAGGCTTAATAATTTTTACATAGGACGCAGATTAACGCAGGCTACGCACGCAGATTTCTTGAGATATTTAATGCTTATCTGCGAAAATCAGCGTTCATCTGCGTCCTGAATAAATT
>CAZXVB010000235.1:0-5227 GCA_964643875.1 uncultured Anaerolineales bacterium
CTACTCAGGTAACTCACCCGGCGGTTGAAACCGCGCTGTGGGGACCTTCGTCCGGCTGTCCACCTGCGGGGGTGCGCCTGTCCACACAGGCGGACGCCCAGCCGTAGGCTCGTGGTAGGCGATTTCAATCGCTGCGCGAAAATATCAACGCAGTACCTCGATGTTCAATAGGGGCACGAAAGCTATCTCGTCCCCCCCAAAATCCACTTCGGCTCCATGCACCCGTGCGCCAGTTTCAATATAACGCGGCTCAGATGGCAACCCCACCACTTCACCGGCCATTCCCATGTACGGCGCACGCAACACCCGCACCGGCATTCCCACCGTCAATGGAGAGCCAGGTTGCCCCAATGAATCGCTAGAAAAAGGCGATTCCGAGAGCGCGGCTGCCGGCAAGGGGATGACAACCTCCGGGCGAATCAGCGGCCAGCGGTACTGGACGTTTCCGCTGATGACCGCCTCCCGTCCATCATTTGTAGTCAGCAATTGGAAAATAGGGAGGGACATCGGCACCTCGCCTATCCCTTCTGTCACCACGATGGGGAACGGGGAACGCTCAAATCGCTCTACCAGACGTGGCGACAGGCCACCAACCACAATACCCCGCACTTGAAACATCTCCGCCTGTTTTATGACGTGTTCATCCAGGCCGGCGCCGGCAATCAAGATCATACCGTGGCAAGCGGGGTCAATCTGTTCACCTCGCAAGATATCATCTGGTCGCTCGGCCATTCGTTTCAAAACACCCAATCCCTCACCGCCGCTCCCCCATACGCCCTGTGCCACAGCCCCCGTAGTCTCGATGACCAAGCCATGCGGCTCCACGACGTTGGTAACCGTGCCGGGGATATAGGCTTTCAATTCGAAAAGAGTCGGCTCGGCCTCGATCAACAAACGTCCCCCACCGCTGAATACAACCCACCCATCGATCGGCGACCGGACGGCGGGGCCAAACCAGCGCCCCCGGCGGGCGACGATCTGCCCTTTCTCCACTGCTTCGCCGCTCTTGACACGCAAACAACGATCGACTTTCGCAGTTGGGAGGCCCAACAGGCGGGCTATGGGCAAGATATGAGAATCTCCTGGCACTTCCGTCCGGGCAACGACCTGCATCGGCTCCACCTGATCGCCCTCTTCGACCAGGATCTCACCCGGCAGAGGTAAGACTCGCTCTCGGCGCACATTAGTCAGCGGTGTAACTTGTGTTTCGGCTGGATAATACTTCATGCGTCCTATGTCTCAGCTACCCACATCCCATAGCCAGCGCCGCAGTTGCATCTGCCGGCGACCAGCGTCTCGCGGCAGGCGAAGCGGACGGCCGCGAGCATCCACGATCAGACCGGCCAGGCCACCACTCACCCGTCGCTTCCCTTTCTTGCCCGGTCCGCCAAACCCGACATCGAAACGTCGTGTAGGACGAATTTCCAACTCCGCCTCTCGTCCGGGCAAGAGGGATACCATGTCTATCTCCCCGTAATGAGATTCGATTTCGAGCGTGCCACCATCATCATAGGTGACCCGCACCCGAAGCGCAACGTCACCGCGGCGTGCCCGTCCAATTGGAGCAATCACCGTTGCCAGGTTAACCAGTGCTCCGTTGTCCAAAGCCCCCACAGCCGCCAATGGCTTAATCGCTGCCACACTGCCCAGTACCGAGGAAACACCGTACATGTCCAGCACCATCGTGGTAATGCCCACCGGCTCCAACGCATCCAACAAGATCAGCGCTGTCTGACCAGGCCACGGGGCACGAGTCAACACGTTCCCGCTGACAAGAATGGTATCACACAGCGGCAGCAAGTCAGGCGCAATCTCCGCTTCTCCGGCCTGCCAGCCGGGACGGGCAATGGCCAACGCTGCCCGCAGTGTCTCTCGGGCCAGGGAATGAGCCAACCGCAACTCCCGCATATCCTGCTGAATCGTTGCCGGCCGCATCTCCGCATTGAGGAGCACGCCATATGCTTCCTCTATGTCCACGTCCTCCGGCATCCAACGGACCACCGGTTGTCCCCGCCGCCTACGCAGCAATGACTTACCTCCAAATGCGCTTCCCATCCCTCCTTGGATGGTCAGGTAGGGTCGCCCATTGAACACGGCCACGATCGTCGTATTGGCGGCTCCCACATCCACGCCCAACACACCCCGCGTGGGATCTCCCAGATGCCACAAGTAACGTATCAGACGAGCGAACATTGTCGCAGATGGCTCGATTGGAAGCTGCACCCAACTGTTCAACACATCAAAGCCAGGCAATAAGGACATTTTGCGTTGGAGGTAGAGAGCATTCAATTCGGCTTGGGCATCGGCAAGATTCTCTTCCGTCAACGTAGGGCGGACGTTATCGGCCATACGCACGGTGACGCGATCTTTGAGCAGATTGGCGATCCGCTGACGAAGTTGGACGTTGCCTGCATACAGCACTTGAGGGCGTATACCCTCTTCCATCAACGCACACGCGATAGCGACCGATTTCACCAGGTTGAGCACCGGAACCGTTGCCCCGCCATCCGTCCCACCGGCCACACAGATCACATCTGGCCGAGCCTCGCGGATCGTCCGAACGAACGCCTCTTCGCTCATGGCATCCTCGCGTCGCTCGGCTGACAGAATGGCTTTGATGTGTGAGTAGGTACCGGAGACAGCGCGTTCGGCGCTGGCAACGCTCAAATCCCGGGTCACTCCCCCCAGGACGACTGACAATGGCGGGCTGGCACTGGTGGTAGCGGCAAACGCATCCACGCCATACCGGGCATCCTGTTCGGGTGTGATGATGTCTCCTTGACCGTCAAGAAACGTGCGTCCCGTTATCTCGGTGATCTGCTCAATTGCATGGCGGATCCCTTCAGTCACATCTCCCCAGGGGTATTCGGAAGTCGTGGGAGCTTCTCCTTGGGCCACCAAACGATATTGTCCATTGACCTGATCCAACAGAATGACTTTTGTCATCACTGTACCGCAATCCGCCAATAGGATAGACCCTATCGTCTGTTCTTCTGCCATAGGTGTGCTATTCCTCATTCACCGAGAAAGCAGCGCTTGTACCACGTCAATCACCGCTTGGGTGCGACCAATGAAAATCGAAATGGCCGCTGTCAAGGCCCCGCCAAACGCCACTCCTAGCGCTACCGTCAAAAAGATCCGCCCAATGCCTTGTATAACGCGCACGACCGGTCGCCAAAATCCACCCACTTGCTGAGGTTGTGGAGCCGCAAAATGAAATACCATCAAAGTGGAGAGCGTGCCCACCACAATCAGCACTCCATCCAGGAACCCCAGTGGCAAAGAGGTCCACACAGCAGGGGCCAACGCTTGCCCTGTGGCATTGACCTGGCTCACCAGAGTGCCCAACAACACCCCGGCCAAGGCCACAGCGGCGCCTACACCGACCAGGAAGGCCATCGAAAAGTTCCCAATGTAGGCATACTTGGGGAATCCCTTGAACATCAACAGCAAACCCAACACGACCGGAATGACCACCACAAGCGGGTTCTGCAACAATGGGACGAAGACCATCTGGTAGAACACGTCTCGAATCACAATTCCAAAGGAATACCCCACCAATGCACCGATAAACAGATAGAGCGCAACGCGGTATAACGGATTGTCCCCCAGCAGGTAGCTAAAGATCGCCACGCTCAAACCGGCGCCAAGCAGCAATCCTACATATCCGATGGTATCCGTCAATTCCCCGGGCATTATGACTTCTTCCTCCCTAATCCCGCCAGGGCATACACCACCGCCCCCAGAACGATCGTCCCAACAGCGAACAGATGGAAAATCGCCAGGGTATTGAAGCGCTCTGTCGCCTTCCCTACCGTTCCGGACGCGGCCTCATAGGCCGCCGCGCCTCCCAGGCCAGACGCAAATCCACGCAACGGCCCACTTCCTGTTGCCCAGTAAGGGGCGGCGACTGGTTCCAGCGCAGCACTCAGTCCAGCCAATACAGGCACTTGCCCTTGGAACTGTGCCCGCGTTTGCTCAATCCACTGCTGTAAGAGAACTACACGAGAGGTCAACACCACAACGGCTTGGGGAGAACCAGAATCCCGGCTCACTTGGCCCAGTAGTTGCGATGCCCCCACAGCATTTCCCGGTCGATATCCCAGGATATGATAATCCGCTTTCACCCACTCCCCATCCGCCACACCGACTTCTTCCAATATGCTTTCGGCGATCCGCCTGCCTTCCGGTCGGGTAGTCACGATAGTCACGGAAATCGGTTGAGAAAACAAATGGCGCAACACAGGCATGGTCACCAGGTTCAACTCATCTGCTTCTGCAGGGCCATATTCGAATGCCACGACGACGGAGGTGCCCTCTGTAAATCCCTCAATCACTTCGTACATCTGGCGAACGGCTGGCGAGTCTACCGGCTGTGCCACCGGTGGGAATTGGAAACCCATAAACTGTGGTAGGATCAAAGTGCTGACCACCGCCAACAACAATGTGAGCATAATCAACCAGTGTTGTATCCGTCCGCCCCATTCCCATCCCTCTCTTTTACCACTGACCGGTACAGGAGTGCCTTCCGGTTGGGAAATCAGGCTTTGGAGCAATTGTGCGCGGCTCAAGAGAGCTTCCACAGCTTCCTCTGTGGGTTCAACAGGCGGCTGATCTGTTGGCACTTCGATCCCAATCCCCAGGGGAGGCAAAGCGCCTCGTATCCCTTCCAACACACCACCGGCTTCGGTCGGCTCCAGGCCCATCGGTTCTGCTGCTTCTGGATGGGGACGAAGGGCCTCCATCCACGCGGGGATCTCGGCCGGCATCAATTCCTGTGTCTCACTCGGAGAAATCACCCCTTCGAACGCCGGCACCGCCGGGGGCGCTGAAATCTCTGCTTCCTTTTCCAATTCAGCTAACCAATCGGGGGGCGCGGTCGCCTCTACACCGACGGGAAATTCAACCAAGGGAGGAACGGCAGGCGCGGCTTGCGTTGGGACCTTGATACCTGGTTCTTTTAGCCAATCTGGCAACTCTTCCAATCCACCCGTAGGAAGTTCAGCCTCCCCGACTAGCGGGGCCTCCGCCTCTGCTTCCATCGGCGGCGCGGCGATCTCCGCCAACCAGTCGGGCATCTCGGCCGCTTCGAGCGCCGGAGCTTCCTCCTCAGCGACCGGCGGCACGGACGGCATCGGAGCCTCCACTTCTGCCTCCATCGGCGGCGCGGCGATCTCCGCCAACCAGTCGGGCATCTCGGCCGCTTCAAGCGCCGGAGCTTCCTCCT
>CAZXVB010000236.1:0-5221 GCA_964643875.1 uncultured Anaerolineales bacterium
CGGTTACCGTCACCGGCGTGTCCTCGTCCGTGGTGGCCGTGTCGTCCAGCGCTACCGGCGGGTCGTTGATGTATTCGTATACGAGGACGTCGGCGACATATGAAGCCGGTGTACCATATCCGTTGTCTGCCACCACTTGAACGTGATAGGTCGCTGGCGCAGGAAAGATGTGTTCTACGACTTGAGATGTCGTGATGGTGGTATCGCTATCCGTAAAGTGCCAGGTGTACGTAATGGGACGGGAAGCGGTGGCCGGTGTCACAAAGGCTGTGAAGCGCACAGATTCCCCTTCCTCGGGGTCGGATGGAGAAAAGTCGAAGGAGACGCTGGTGACCCCTTGCTTGATCTCGATGGAACGTGTATAGACCGCCATACCGCCCTCATTGGTGGTTGTCAGGGTGACGGTGTAATCGCCACCGCTCCCATAGCTATGGGTGATCTGTGGGTCGGTGGTCGTGGTTATCGCGCCATCGCCGAAGGCCCAGTGATAGGTGATTGGATGGAGGGCAGAGGACGGTATGTATGCAGCAGTAAAGTGGATGACTGTCCCCACTTCGGGAATGAGTGGGGAATAATCGAAGCTGGTCGTCACCACAGCCGTTCCTACACCCATTGTTCGGCTGATCTCTGCACTCCCATAGGCGTTTTCCACGATCAACTGAATCGTATAGTCGTTGGGCGTGGCAAACTGGTGGACGATGCTGGCTTCGTTCGTCACCATCACTGGCGAGCCATCGCCGAAATCCCAGGTGTACGTGATAGGCTGGGAAGCGGTAGCAGGCGTCACGTGGGCGGTGAATGTGATTGGGGTGTTTTCCACTGCCGGCTCTGGGCTGTGCGTGAAAGAGGCATCGGAGACACCTTCCAGAACCGATACGGGTTGCATAGTGTTGGCTGCGCTATACGTGTTCGTAGTCGTGAGGTGGACGGTGTAGTCCCCACCGGCGGCGTAGCTGTGGGTTACCGTTTGGGTGCTCGTCACGAGGATGTCGCCATCGCCGAAGTCCCAGGTGTAGCTGATCGGAGCCGTCGCCGAGGAGGGGGTGTAGGAAGCCGTGAAGCGAATCTCGGTCGCTGCCATCGGGGCAGTAGGGCTATAGTGGAAGGAAGTTGTCAGAACCGGAGTGCCTGCATTGACTACTTCGGAGTAATCTGCATGCTCATAGGGGTTCTCCACGCTGAGATGGACCGTGTAATCCCCATCAGATGAGAACCGATGGGTTATCGTTGGCGTGTCCACGATCTGAACGGGGGGGCCGTCGTCGAAGTCCCACGTATAGGTGATGGGGGGCGTCACGATGGAGGTGCTGGCCACGAAGGTCGTGTCTGCGTCAACCAGTGCAGGCTGCGGGGTGTAGGTGAAGGAAGCCGTCGCTCCGCCGGTCCATCCGCTCAGATGGACATCGTCCACGTACCACAGCAGTTCTGTTTGGGAATCGGCATCGAAGCGGAATTGGAGGCTGGGGGCGCCCTGGAATGCGCTCAAGTCCACCCAATGGGGATTCCAGTGCGCCGTCGAACCGGTAAATGTGAACACCCGCGACCAGGTCAGCCCATCGGATGAGGCCTCCACATAGCCGACGTCGTCGTTGTTGGACATTGCATAACAAGTGCCAAAGCGAAGCGTCGGATCAATGTAGTCGTCACCCAGGACGATGGGGGATGCGACTGTCAATAAGCCCTGTTCCGCTCCTGATGCCTCTACCCTCCAAACACGGGAGTAACTATGCCATCCACTGTCATCTTCGTTGAAACTCCAAGGAAGCTCCGCCATCCACTGGCCTCCGGAGTCCCCCTGGGCCACGATGGTGATCTCGTCCCATCCCCGTCCGTCGGGACCGCTCTCCAGAGGATAGTTGTCGTATTGCTGGAATTTAATGAAGAAATCCGCCCCTAGCGTCATACCGGCCTCGTTTGCCTCGGCCACCAGGTCAACCGTATATGACTCCCAAACGCCATCTTCTTGCTCTGGGGGATCGAAAACGGGATGCCAGTGGGTCCCGTCGTCGCTGATCGCGATCCCATCGGCGTTGTAGTTGCCGGTGAAGTCGCCGGCGAAAGAGTGTTGTTCGTCATTCCACTCAGTATGCGAAAAGGAAAGCGTTGCGGTGTTGACACCTGAAAGGTCAACCTGCCAGATGGCCTCGTTCAATGTGTATCCTCCGTTCACGGCATCATCCATCACCAGGGCATAGGATCCCCTTGCAGTGCCATACGCACCTGTAACGCGAATCCGGCCATCGGCGGTCGAAGAATAGGTTGTCCAGGCGGTGCCCAGGCTGCCGGACTCGAAGCTTTCTCCCTCCACCCTCCAGTTTTCCAGGTCATCGTCGAAGAAACTCACAGCTGGAGCGACGGTTGCTTCTGCGAATGCGTCGTATGTGTAGGATGAAGTCGTGTAAGCTACATCCACTTCGTCGAGGACAGTGTATGTATCTCCCGGCAAGGCCTTGAGGGCGACCAGCGTATAGGGGCCGTTCACGTGGTGTTCGTTGATGATGCGGCCGTCGAAATCCAGCGTCAAACTTTGCACGCCGGTGGCGAGTACCCGTGGTTCTCCGATCGCGTAAGCGATCAGGGAATCGTTGGCGTCCGCCAACCACCCTTCAATGCGATATGTTTGTCCATCTTCTCCCGGCGCCACGACCACATCCACCGTGATACGCAGGGCATCGAACTGTCCATCGCCGTCCAGATCTACCCCTGTGTCGGAGTAGCCGGTCTGGGTGATGACGAAGGCCGGCCGGACTTGGCCGCCGGTAGAAACGGCAGTTGAGCGGGCCGGGGCGGCCAGTTGGAGCGCTCGGGCGCGGAATTCTGGGATATCCGCTAGTGTATACGGTGCTTGTGCGCCGTCTATGACCCGATTGGCTGTGTTGCGCACGAAGATATGCGCCAGGGTGTAGGGGCCGGTTGTGTCCCGCAAGCCGTTGAATTGGAGGGTGATCTGAGGGCCTTGACCGACCCAGGTGGCTTCCACCGGGGTCTCATTCGGCCCAACGTACAGAACGCCCTGCACCAGGTAGGTGGCGGCCTCTTCGACGTTCAGCCCTGTCTCGATCATCAGTGCATCAGCATATCCATCTTCATTGGTATCAATGGCGGTATGGGTGTACTCGCCCGTCAACGTCGCTCCGGCGATACCGAAAGCGTCAAATGCGTACGGAGCCGTCCGGTAATCTGGCTGGGCGAAATCCAATCCATTGATGAAGTCCTCCTTTTGAGGGGGTTGGCCAGGATTTGGGGCACTGGTTACCCATAGGTTCTCCAGCACATATGGACCGTCGGCCTTGTGCATATAGATGTCCATCCCGTCGAAAGGGAGTTCTACCGTATGGCGGCCCGCTGTCAGGTAGACCTGTCCCACTGCCTCGGAGAGTCCCTCTGCCAGTTGTCCCCGGAACCAGTAGACATCCGGGCGGGTCACCTCCACCTGAACCTCGAATATCAACTGATCGAAGCGGCCATCTCTGTCCTGGTCTATGGGGTGGTCCGCAATGACTTGCCCGAATCGGATGGGGGGGTGTTCGGCGGTGACGGTGTGGAAAAGCGCCGGCAAATAGACACGATATGGGGCCGACGTGAGGTCGTCCGCTCTCATCGCGATCATCATAGCCGTTGGGCCGCTCAAGTCCGGCCAGTCATCGGGCGGGGCGCCGGTCACCGTTGGCTCCGCTGGCCATCCCCAATAGTCCACGAAGCGCGTTTCCCACCAATCCTTTTTCACGATTTTTCCGACCTGGTTGGACTTGTCGAACTGCCAGGAGGCCATACGGTATTCGTCCCCACTCACTGACCACCATCCGCTTTGGACTTCGCTCTCGGGCCAGTGTTCGCCAACGGCGTATATCCCATACCCGCTTGCATACCAACCCAGCGTGCTGCGCAATGAGACGTAACCCTCGGCGATTTGGGAGGAAGTGCATGGGCCTTCATACGCATCGTACCCCCGCATCACATACCAATCCTCCGGCCCTCCCGTTGGCTCTGCCCACACCTCGGTGGAGTGATCCCACGTGCTGTGTCGCCAGTCCACCCAGACAGGACGGGCGGGGATGCCGGCGGAACGGCTGAAAGCCGCCAACAGAGAGGCTACGGTCGTACACTCATTGCGATAGTTGCCGGAGCAGGAGTGGGGGTTCAACACACACCAGGAACTGCCGTAGTACTGCGGCCATTGGACGCAGGTATACTCATCAACACGCTGGCCCAGTGCATTGGCGGCGTCCCAGGTGTTGTCGGTGCCATTGATCGCCGGCATCACATGATCCCGGAGAATGAATTCCTCGTACTGCTGAGTCTTGAAAGCCCAGGCATAACCGTGATAAATCCATTCTCCCGTCGGGATCCAACTATAGTCGTCATGGTCGTATTCCCGTTGATCCGGGTTTTCGGAATAGTGAATCGCCCGCTCGTCCCGCGTGTCGTCTGGGTCATCGTTGTACACGAAAGCATCTACAAATGCGTCGTCCAGAGCGGGCAATTGGAAGATGACGTACAGATTCAGGCTTTCGCTCCAGGAACCATCCCGGACCACGATGGTATATATTCCAACCGTTCCGTCCTCAGGTACCTGGATGTCCCATCGGCCAGTACAGGGGTTGCGTGTGGCCGTCAGGGTGGTCAGCGAGGGGATGGACTTAGAAAGCTCCAATGTGCCATCGGCCGGGCCGCCCACGGAAAAAGTGCTTCCTCTACGGATGACGACTGTATCCTCTCCCCACGGGACGTAGGGATATGGTAACGCAATGTATCGGTTTCCAAAACGTTGCCAGGGATAGTATTCTTTGGTTTGAAAGTCGGCTTCATATTCCACGAATGCGCCGGGGCTGTGGTCATCCAGAGGTGCTGTGCCATACAGTTTCTCGCGGCCGTCGGAAAGGCCATCGTCGTCACTGTCGGAGTCCAGCGGATCGGTCACATAGGGGCCACCGGATTCATTGTACCAGCCATTCTCTTCGACTGTGTTGGGCAGGCCGTCACCATCTACATCGGCCGAAAGATCATGCCAGTCCTGGGCGTACACTCCGGTAGGGCCGGCAAGAGGGATGGAGATAAACAGAATGAGTATGATCACAGAATAGATTGACTTACGGGTCATTTCATGCACCTCTGGTTTTGTAGGATTAAAGATGTGTAGATATGCAAAGCAGGTGGGCAAATAGCTCGACAATGGCACATTGACCTCTTTGTTCGCCGAAGGTCTCCTGACCGAGGCGGA
>CAZXVB010000237.1:0-5219 GCA_964643875.1 uncultured Anaerolineales bacterium
TTGGCAGTCAACATTTCACTACCCGACATATTGATCGGTAACCCTCCCGCAGGGTTGTTGCACGTGTATAGCCCCACATCAGGGTACAAAATGCCCCCCAACCGCTTCTGAACCTGCGGGAGGGTCAAAATGTCGGGTAGTGAGAGTCAACATAAGAACGAAAACAGGGCCGCTGGCGTATGGCCGGCAGGTCAGGTCAAGATAACGGCGGGGCGCATCCACGCGCCCGCGGACGGGGATTCACGGGTCACAGCGCCAGAATCCCCATTCCGGCGCTGGCCCCGGTTTATTTCCGAGGTTCAAGAGGTGGAAGAGACGTATTTGCCAAGGTCTACAGGGGCGTATGCTACCCGCTCGTATTCGCCGCGCGCCTTCCCCAACGGGGCTGTGGCGTCCAACCCCATCTTGGCCGTGCGGCTTTTCTGCCCTGGCGCTTGGATAGCCGAAGGATCCAGACTACTGCCGGGCTGGTCAGATAACACGATCAAGTCCCGATCTGCTTGGAAACGAGTGGCAATCGCCCACTCGACGGCAGCACTATCGTAGATATCCACATCCGTATCCACCACCACAACGTGTTTGAGGGACGTGTGTCCTTGAAACGCAGCCCAGGCAGCCCGACGACCGTCCTCGGTATGCTGCTTTTCGATCTGCACAACGGCATGCAGCCAGGACGTCCCGCCGGGTGTGATGTACACCCCTGTGCAACGACAGACTTGATTCACGGCGGCGTAGATGGTCGGCTCACGCGGCATACCCATCAGGTTTTTGTGTTCCATACCGCCGGGCAGCAGGGCGTGGAAGATCGGCTTCTGCCGGTGGGTAATGCGCTCAATTTCAAGCACCGGTTGCCGCCGAACGCCGTCCATCGTGCCGGTCAGGTCCGGGAACGGGCCTTCGTCTGCCAGGGTGTGGGTGATGTGTCCCTCCAGGATAATCTCCGCCAGCGCTGGCACCTCCAAATCCACAGTCTGACAGGTGGTCAAGGGCGTTGGGGCCAATGCCTGGGCGATTCCCAGTTCGTCCACACCTTTTGGAGGGCTGATCGCGGCCGCCAGCAGGACCTGGATAGGGCATCCCACGGCAATAGCCACCGGCAGGTCTTCTTGGCGTTTATCTTTCCTTTTCTTCTCAAGAGCCGTATGGGTTCCCCGCCCTTCGACGATGCGAGCGACCATGTGCCGCTCGTCTAACACCATCAGCCGATGGAAGGAGATGTTGCGCCCCCAGTCTGGGTCCCGGATGACGGCCACACCCGACGTGATGTAGCGCCCACCATCCTGCGGGTGGTAGCGGGGGATCGGGAGGCTCATCAGGTCTACCACCGGCGCGACTACTTCTTGGCAAGGAGCAATCCCGTCCATCCACATCGGTGGTGGAGTCGGGTGTTCCAGGGCGTCCGCCAACCGATGGAGCAGTGTCTCCGGTGTGCATCCCAGCGCCGCCGCAAAGAATTCCCGTCGGGCACACACTCCGGTTACTGCTCGCCAGCCGGGGAAGCCCTCCAGGGTGTGGAACAACACTGGCCGACCGTCAAGATCAGCGATCACGCTTGCCAGTTCCAGGTGGGGGCGAACCGGGCGCGGTATCTCGACCAGTTGGCCGTTCTCGTGTGTCCAGTCCAGAAAGTGCCGAACGTCCACCTTGCCTATCACCATCGTTCCCAGTGGACGCGGGTGGGGTCGTATTGGGTACGAGGCTTCTTCGTTTCCGCCGGATGCCCGATGGAGATCAGGTTCTCATTGTTTGTGTCTGTCATCGTTTTCATCCTTTCGCTCTCTCCTGTCGGATTGTGGTCCGAGGGAAGCACATCGGCAAGCACAAAGCTGCTCACCCTCCCGCAGGTTATGAACCCACGGGAGGGTAGATTGAGGAAATTACGACACGCGGCTCGCTTTTCCCCTATTTCCCCAGGTCTCGAGGTGGTGGGCCGTCATATTCGTGGTCGGTGGGATGAATGCGCCGCATCGGTCGCTGGCGGGTCATCTCCTCGTGGGCGTGAGCGGCCAAGCCGGTGACCCGGGCGATCACAAAGAAGGCGTTTCCCAGTTCTGGCGGGAAATCCAAATCCACCAACAGGGCCGCCAGGGCACCATCCACGTTCAAGGGCAGCTTGCGCCCCAGGCTGGCCTCCAGCGCGTCCTCGAATGCCCTGGCCATCGTCACCCCGCGGCCGGCGATTCCCAACTCCTCGGCCATGGCGAGCAGTCGGCGGGTGCGGGGGTCATCGGTGTGAATACGATGACCGAATCCAGGGGCGCGCTTTTTCTGAGCCTTGAGTTCCGCCAACATCTCCTTCGCCAGTGCGTCCGCACTCTCGGCCGTCTCCCAGCGCTCCAGAGCGTCCAGGAGCAAACGCATACATCCCTCGATGGCGCCGCCGTGATAGCGGTTGATGGCCAGCACCCCGGCGGCGATACTGGCACTCAATGAAGCACCGGTCGAAGCGACGGTGTGGGTTGCCAGGGCCGAGGGTGGTGTAGCACCATGGTCAATCGAGGAAACCAACATAGCATCCATTAGCTTCCCGACCTCGTAGGAGGGCAGCTCCCCCTTCAGCGCCAGGTAAACTGCCTGGCCAAAGGTGATTTGTCCCATCAATTCGTCAATTCGATACCCGCGCAAACGAAGCTCATTCGGTTGCACCGACGTAATCGCTGTTTTCCAGTGTAATTCGCTCATCGCTCTTTACTCCTGATGTGGTCTATGTTAACCTCCCGCCACAGTAACTATGCCAGGCCTATTTCTCGCAACACCTCTTTCGTCACCTTGGGGATATCGCCGAAATTCTCGACGACGTGCGCCCCAACGGCTTGCAAGCGGGCCACCTTTCCTTCCCGCGTGCCCCGCCCGCCCTCGATGATGGCGCCGGCGTGTGAGAATCGGGTTCCCTTTCGAGCGCCTTTACCTCCGATGTATGCCACAAGGGGTTTGGTCACCTCGCCGGCTTCGATCAGGTCCGCTACCTGCTCTTCCTGGCTGGTACCGATCTCGCCGAACATTACGATAGCCTTGGTAGCTGGGTCGTCTTGGAATAAGCGCACCACCCGAGGCAGTGGCAGCCCCACAATAGCATCGCCGCCGACATGGACCAGGGTCGTCGCTCCGATGCCTTCCTGCGCCAAGTAATACGCCATCGAGGAAGTGATGCCTCCTGAACGCGAGCAAACCCCTACCGGTCCGGGGAAGAACCACGACCGGGCCGACACAGCCCGCCCGCCGATCATCCCCAACACTCCGCGGCCGGGGCTGAGCACACCCAATGTGTTGGGACCGACGAACTGGACGCCGGCCTGGTCGGCGGCTCGCGTGATCTCCAGTACGTCGTAGATGGGGACCCGATCTGGCACAATCACCAGCAATTTAACGCCGGCTTCGATAGCTTCCAGAGCGGCCTCTCTTACCAGAGGAGCCGGGATGAACAACACGCTGACGTCAATCGGCCCCAGGTTTTCCCAGGCTTCCTCGACGGTGTCGAAGACGGGCAGTCCCTCAACTTCCTGTCCGCCCCGCCCCGGCGTCACACCCCCCACGATCTGAGTGCCGTATTCCTTCATCAGCCTGGCTCTGGCCCGCCCCTCGCGGCCGGTGATCCCCTGCACAATGACCCGCTTGGTTTCGTCAATCAAAATGGCCATGTTACTGCCTCCTCTCCCGGTATTCCGTCAACCCTGGTATGGGCAACTCAACATATCCTCCACCGGCGCCATCGAAATAACAGGCAATGTCACACGCCAGGCATTCGATGCAGCGCCCTTTTTGGGCTTCCTCCGCGGAGATGTTCAACACCGGGCAGCCGGCTTCGTCCAGTGATAAGATTTGCGGTACGCACTCTTGCACACAAACTTTGCTTTCGCAGGTAGCACAGATAGCGTGATCCAGCGTCACGATGCCGCCGGTGACCGTCTCGAACGTATATGGCCGTTGGAAGGTCGGTTTCTGCCGACCGGCAGGTGGTGTCGTCGGCGGAGTATAACTTTCGATCAACGCCTTGAGACGCTGAGCACAAAATTGGGGGGAATCGTCCTTCTTGTACCCTTCTACCGGCGCGGGGATGTGGCCATTGACCCGTTCCAGAATCTCGACGGCCTTGTCCTCGGCGTTGCCGCCCAATCGGATCACAGCCGGCACGGTCAACGGTTCCTCCATGAACGCCTTCACCAGGCCGCGCGCGGAATGGAACTGCTCCTGGCTGGCCACGCCGGACCCGGAGCCGAAGTACCCATCAATTGGCCCCTGGCTCATGATGATGCGGGCCGCTCGATAGACCTTGCTGGCCGGCGGGTTTCCAGACGTGTCCACGAAATTGGCCAGGCGAAAGCCTTCATTGATGACGGCGTCCATACTCATCATCGAACCGCCGCCGCCGGCGCCATGGAAGCCAATGACTCCTTCCCCAGCCTGGAAATCATCCTCCAATTGGATGAAGTAGAACGTCCCTCGGTAATCCCCTGCCTCGACAGCATAGGCGATCTGCTCCAATGGAGTGGGAGGACGGTCCAACTCTCGGGCGAAGGTGATCCCCAGGTCTTTGTGCCGGAAGACGGCGTAGTCGTCTACTGTGATGCGGCAATCGGCCGCGATCAGCTTCCCATCGGTGGTCAACACCAGCGGGTTGATCTCCGCCGCGCGGGCTTCCCATGTGCGGGCCACGTTGTACAACTTGACCAGCAGCCCGGCGAGACCGCGTTGCAACTTTCCATGGATTCCGGTTCGGCGCACCAGGTTGCGGGCTTGATACTCCCGCAGGCCTTGCCCAATATCAACTACATGTTGGGCTACTGCTTCTGGGTGGGCCTGGGCGATCTCCTCTATACCGGTACCCCCGACACTGGAGAACATAACCACCGGCGCTCGTTCCCGGTCGCTGACAATCACGCCGGCATAAAACTCTCGTTCAATCTCCAGCCGTTGCTCTACCATGACTTTCTCAACGGTAAAGCTGCCCACTTGCATACCCAACATCTCACTTGCGGCTTGTGCCGCCTCATCCGGCGTCTCGGCAAACCGAATGCCGCCGATGCCGGCTCGGCCTGTTACCCAAGCCTGGATCTTGACCACAACAGGTGTTCCCAATTCGGCCGCCACCTCGCGTACTTCCTCCGGCGAACTGGCCGCCTTACCGGGTGGGATCGGTATCCCTTTTTGCGCTAGCAGCGCCTTGCCTTGATACTCGTGTAAGCGTGCCATACTAACTCCTTCGTGATTTCTTATGATTT
>CAZXVB010000238.1:0-5185 GCA_964643875.1 uncultured Anaerolineales bacterium
AATGGCAACCTGCGGGAGGGTTGCCCACTTTCCAACTGAAATGAAACGCACCCTTATCATCATCAAGGGGCATAGGGAAACACAAGCCGATCTCCGCCGCGCTGTTCCTGTACAATGACAGACCACCGCTCCATCGTGTCCAACCAATAGACACCCGTCTGGAGCCAGTACTGCCCTTCCGGCGCATCGGGCAGCGTCAGGTTATGTCGCTGCACAATCACATCCCCCGCATGCAATTGGTCAAGGGGAACGCCCAGGCCATCCCCCACGCTTACCGGACGACCGTGTTCATCCAACAGGTGTCCCATCAGGGAAAATGGACGCGATGATGATTCTTTCACCCGCCACCAGGTCAGCAATGTGACCTCTCCTCCAATTGAATACGTCTCGTATCCCATAAATGTCAGTGGGCCATCCAGAGATACCGGTAGCGTAACCGGCATGCCTTCGGCGACTGCCTGTTGCGGTAGCCATTCGGACGGGGCGGCCCATACCGATCCCACCGATGCGGGAATGGGCTGCGCAGGCGTCCACGTGAATACGGTCAACGGGGGGGTGCGGCGTGGGACGCGTTGCTCGAAACTGACCTGGGCTTGCGAAGTTCGCTGTTCCACAAATGGATCGCCGCCAGTGGCGACCTCTCGATGGAGGACGTACCATCCGCTTGTCCCCCCACCATCCGGGTAGAGCCAGCTCTGGGCACAATCGAAGTATGCCAGACGCAGGCGATCCGCTTCCTGGCCAAATCCCTCCTCCACATCCGATGGAGAAAGGGGAACGCTCGGTGTAATGCATTGAGCCAGCCAGGTAGAGCGTGGATCTGGCTCCGGCACATGGTAGACGAGCAGGGCATTGGCGATGATCTCATCCGGCTCCCGATGCCAGAACCAATTGTACATTTCCTGGTCCACCAATTGCGATCCCCGGAGCGTCGAAGCGCTGATGACATAGGTACCCGGCTCCGGGTCGAAGCGAGAGGGCAGGATGGGAGGCGCTTCGGACAACGGCGGTAGAGGCGTGGCGCGAACACCGTAGCGTTCAGGAGAGATGAAAAATGTGAAACTACTAAAAGAGACTGGCGGCCAATCCCGTTCGGCCAGATAATCCCGGAGCGCTTTGGTAGCCTGACCCCAGTCCACGTTGGAGTCGGACAGGTAACGATAACCATTGCGCGGCCCGCCGGCAATCTCATTGAAGTAGGTCAAGTGGAAGGGCCACACCCGCAATGTGCCGATGACTTGCCAGAAGAGCAAAGCACAAAGCACCCAGCGGGGGATGCGTGGCGCAGGACGTGCTGGGCGGGGGACAACCAGACGGGCAATAGCAAGATACACAAAGGGCAGGATAGGTAAGATATGGCGGTAACCCAGATTGATGGATCCGGTCAGACTGACAAATGCATAGCCGACCGGCAGGCTCGCCAGTAAAAGCTCACGTTCCCACCGGCCAGGATGACGCAGCGTGGCCCATAGGGTCATCCCCAGGAGAATCAGTGTCGGTATGGGAGTTTTGAGGGCAAATACCACCGGGAAATAATACCACCGTCCGCCGCGATATGTTTCTCCCAACAAGTAGGTCCAGTTCCCTCTGGAAAGGTGCCTGGACACTCGCAGAAGGGAGTTCCAATACGTGGGGGCCGGAATCGGAATCGAGGAGCCAGGCAGAGGTGCGAATTGGAAGAGATGGACGGCCCAGGCAACGAGACAAGCAGTGCCGAGATAGACCCCTAGGTGAGCAATCAGAGTACCCAGCTTTCGCCGATGGATCAGACCCTGGAGGAGCAACAGACCTACACTGATGGGGAGCAGAATGAGGGCAGATATCTTGGCTGCAAGAGCTAACCCTAGCGATAAGCCCGTCAAAACCAGAGCCAACCGGGTGGGACGGATCAGGTAGCGCTGCAGGCCGTACATCGTCGAGAACATCAGAGCGCTCACCCCCAGGTCCAGGGTTGCCAGCTCTGAATGGGCCAGGATATTGGGGCAGAAGGTAAAAAACGCCAGAGCCAGTAGTCCCGCGCGGGGGCCAAACCAGTCAGCGCCCCACCGGAACAGGAAAGCTCCCAATATCATAGAAAACCACGTAATCGGGATGCGCGCCGGGATCACCCAGGTGTCTATCGGCAGGCGGCCCCAGGTTTCGTTGCGCACAAAGAGCCGCCGATCTCCCAGTTCCCACGTCGGCACATTCCGTGGATCGGGAACCTGCGGCGAAAACAGCAAGGGCCAACTCATCCACAGAGAGACCAACGGTGGGTGATCTTCAACCAAGCGCAGATCGCCCGTGCGCAGGATAGCGTAGCCTGTAGAGATGTGAAGGTCTTCATCAAAAGTGATGGAGAGACGCGGGATGGCGGTCATCGCTTGAGCAAATAGGAGGCCCAGCAACAAAGCAGCGATCAGGGTGATGATAGCTCGTTCATGCTGGCTATTTGGTATCGGTTTCGACGTGGTTTTTTCCATCCCTTTTTATCCCTACGAGTCCTTCATTGCGAACCGAATATGGGCATGCGGATCACGTTGTCCTGTTGTGGTACGCCTTCGGTATCCACAACCGGCAGTCGCTCTAGCGAGGGCCAGGTATACATTCCTATGAGCAACGTGAGGGGGGACTTTTCACCTCCACGTTGGTCGGGAGGAGACACCGGCGACAGACGCACCACATCGGTGATCACCTGACCGGGTAACCAATAGGTGGTTGGGAAACGTCCGTTCAGCGGCTGGCGGTCCGCCTGGGCGATGATCTCCCCATCGGCTTGTCGTACGTGAACGAAGGTCGTGGCATCGAATGTCACCGTCGCCAACGATTGCCACGTGATGGTGATCGCCAGAGTGTCGGCTGGTTCCCACGCCCAGTGGCAGTCCCGCAACCCGATGCTCTGGTCGAGTACGTAACGCACAGCGCTATCCGGCCTGGGTGGGACCGCGGACAAGATCGGCACCCCCCGACCTACAACGATGTCGAGCGGCTCTCCCCCGGCACTGATGGCTGTCAAACGCTTATCGGTCGTTGGTTCGATCAGGCCAATCTCGACGGCAGCCGCCATGGGCGCCGGCGCAGCCGGCGAGACGGGGACCAGCATCCGATCACAAAATGGCTCCTTCAAGGGCCAGCGGTCCGTGGGCAGATTTCCCAGGCCGGGGTAACTCCGCCGTACTCCCCACGCGCCGGGCACGTCGGCCTGGCTCATGTCCAACAGATGAACGAAGACGGCATAGGGTCTATCGGTGTGTCCCAGCGGTTCCCAACACATTTCTATTGGTAAGTAAGCCCCCGGTTTGGTGAACGATTCTAGCACGGTATAGCCAATCAGTCGGGCGATCGGCTCGCCGTGCTCCGGGGTGACATAGCGCACATCCAGGGTGTGCGCCGGCGATTGGCCACGCCAGGCCCGCCAGGGGTGATAGAGTGGATAGATGCTCAGCCAGGGGGCAGCGATGCCGGCCAGCACTATCACCCCGGTCGCCAAAGTAAGGCCCTCGCGCCGCCAACCGGTCGGGAACATCTCCCACCATCCCCAGGCCCATAACACGCCCAGCGGCGAAAGCGCCGGGAACAGCAACCGACCATAGGCCCAGGCGCCTTCTCGTGACCAGAAGGTCAGCAGCAAGACCAGGAACGCCGCCGGCCAACTCAACAGCACGGCCCAAAGGAGGCCGTCGCGCTTCGAGAAAGCATCCCCACCACGTTTCCGGCGGAATACCGGCGTCAACAACAGTGCGCCCAACCCGACCCGCCCCCACCACACCAGCGTTTGCTCCAATCCGTCGGGAGCGACAAACGTGCGGGAGAGATTGCCCCAAAAGCTATGTTCGAGGCTGCGCAGGTCACGCCAGATGCGTTCACTGAGCGGCCTGATCGTCGCGGTGGTCACCGTATGCACCTGTACGGAGAGGGGATCGCCGTATATCAATCCGTTCCGCGCATACCACCATCCTCCGATACACAACGCTACCACCAGCATCCTGCCAACGTCTCGCCAGAAGTCGCCGGACAGGCCACGATGAATCAAAGTCAAGGCTAGACCGGTCAAGGGCAGGAAAACCAATCCACTGACCTTAGTGATAGCTGCCAGGCCGAGCAATCCGCCGACCCACAGGGCAAAGTAGGGGAACGGCCCTCGTTGCAGACGCATCAGCAGCAGTGTGGTGATCGCTGCTCCCAGGAAAGCGATGGCAGCGTCGTTGTTGAAGGCTGTGGCGATGTATAAAAATTGAGGTTGAAAACCGACGATGGCCGCGGCCGCCAGAGGAACAGCGGGCACGTCTGGAAAAAGCAATCGCACTGACTGGTGGGTCATAAGCACTGTCCCCAAGCCGAATAGCAGGGAGAGTGAACGGCCTGCCAACACCAGCGGGGTGAGGTAGGGAGGATGGAGAAAAACATTCCGGTTGTCATTGCGGATGCCTGGCACGGAGTAGTCCATATACGGGTTGGTGGGCAACAATTCCGCCGGTTCGGCCTCCTTCGGCAGCCAGGTGGTCAGTGTGGCGATCAACACGTAGTACAGCGGCGGCTGTTTGTACTCGGAAAGGAAACCCTCGTCGAACATGAGGGGTGGCAGAGCACGGTGTTCCCACAGGTAGCGGACGTAGCCATAATGCCCGTCCTCATCGGGCTTTTCGAACATCGGAGGGAGCAGCACATAGGTCAGGCCAGCAATCAGGTAGAGCAAGGTTAGCCACAATAGGGGGGAACGTGCGGGGTGGAGAATCTTGTGCATCACGCTTCTAGCACCTCTGCGGTGACCCGCCGCGACCAGTCTGCGACAGCCAGCATCGTCATCTGCTCTGGGGACAACCTCTCATACATTCATCCTCGGTCTGAAATGTATTGTACCACTGTCTGGGTTCCCGGCAAGAGAGTGGTGCGGCCGCAGGCAGAAATCCCCATCGTAGGATGGGATGTGGTACTTCCCTCTGCCTAGAGCCGGTCTCCGACCGTGCTCACCCGGATGATGCCGGAATCGGGAGACTGACCGCAGCGGCACCATTTAGAAGCTCGCCCCAAAAATCGCTCCCGTAGCCGCGCGTCCCCATGCGCGGCGGACGGCATAGGGATGCCATCCTACTTTTCGGGTAGCTGCTCAGGCTACTTCTGTTAGCGATTGAAATCGCCTCTGGAGGGCTTGCAGCCAAGCGCCCACCTGCGTGGGCGCGCCTGTCCACGCAGGTGGACAGCCAGC
>CAZXVB010000239.1:0-5183 GCA_964643875.1 uncultured Anaerolineales bacterium
GACCGAGCCACTTTGGGGCTAAAACAGGGCTGTTCCGCCTCGGTCAGGAGACCTTCGGCGAACAAAGAGGTCAATGTGACATTGTCGAAATAGTAACGAGAAAGGTAGGCAAAAATGCTGGTACACGAATTTTTACAACAAAGCGCCGACCGGTTTCCCGATAAGACCGCGCTGGTGTGCGGGGAGCACCGGATGAGTTATGCCCAGATCGAAAACGATAGCAACCGCCTAGCCCATGGCCTGATTGCCCAAGGCGTCGAACGGGGGGATCGCGTGGCAATCTGGCTGCCCAATTCGGTCGAAAGCGTGATCGCCATTTTCGCCATCCTCAAGGCCGGGGCCACATTCACGGTCATCAACCCGACCACCAAGCCGGACAAACTCGCTTACATCCTCGGCAACTGTGCGGCCAAGGGAGTGTTCGCCCCGCGCCGGAAACTCCCCCAGATCATTTCGCTGTTCAAGCGGTTGCCCACTCTCCGCTTCGTCGTGTCGTGCGGACGGGGAGGCGCACCTCCACAGGCTAGCGTCCCCATTGTCGAGTTTCCCCAACTGCTGGCCTCCCATGCCGACGGCCCTCCTCCCGCCTCATCCATAGACATAGACCTGGCCTGCCTGATCTACACATCCGGCAGCACCGGCGAACCGAAGGGCGTGATGTCCACCCACGCAAACGTTGCCTTCGCTGCCTCGTCCATCATCCAGTACCTGGAGAACGTCCCCGACGACATTGTGATCAATGTATTACCTCTGGCGTTCGACTACGGGTTGTACCAACTACTGATGACCTTCAAGTTCGGCGGCACGTTGGTGTTGGAACAATCCTTCACCTACCCGGCGGCTATTCTCAAGCGCATCGAACAAGAGCGTGTCACCGGCTTACCCGGCGTCCCCACCATCTTTGCCATTCTCCTCCAGATGGACCTGCGCAAATTTAACCTCTCCTCCATTCGCTACTTGACTAACACAGCGGCTGCCTTGCCGGTGGAACATATCCAACGGTTGCGGGCAGCATTCCCGTGGGCGCGTCTTTACTCGATGTACGGCCTGACGGAATGCAAGCGTACTCTCTACCTACCGCCGGAAGAACTCGACCGTCGCCCCGGCTCGGTCGGGATCGCCATTCCCGGCACCGAGGTGTGGATCGAAAACGAGGTGGGGGATCGGCTGGGGCCGGGTGAGATCGGCGAACTGGTCGTGCGCGGTTCTCACGTGATGCAGGGCTACTGGAACGCGCCGGAGGAGACGGCTAAGCGCTACCGACCTGGCCGCTACCCTGCTGAACGCTTGCTTTACACCGGCGACCTGTTCAAAATGGACGAGGATGGTTTTCTCTACTTTGTGGCCCGCAAGGATGACATCATCAAAAGCCGCGGGGAGAAAGTGGCCCCCAAGGAAGTGGAGGATGTCATCTACCGCCTGCCCGGCGTAGTGGAGGCGGCCGTCATCGGCGTCCTCGATCCCCTGCTGGGTCAGGCCATCAAAGCCTTCGTCGTCTGTGGAGATGGCGTCAATCTGACAGAACGGGACGTGCTCCGGCATTGTGCCCAACACCTGGAGGACTTTATGGTCCCCAAATATGTTGAGTTCCGGGAAAGCTTGCCCAGGACCGCGAGCGGGAAAATCCGCGCGGCTGCTCTGCGTGAGGAGGCGAACGAAGCAGAAGTAGCAGCAGTGGCGGAAGTGGCGGAAGTGGCGGAAGTGAACGAGACGAGCACCGTCCGGGACAGGGGATGGAACAGAACACGGGAGTAATCAAATGTGTGGTATCATCGGTACGTTAGACTGGAGCGGGCGTCATCCGCCCGACATCCCATTGCTCAAGCAGATGCTAGGCGCCATTCACCACCGTGGGCCGGATGAATTCGGCTTGTATGCCGACCGGCGGGCCAGCATCGGTTGCGCCCGTCTCAGCATTGTAGACCTGAACACTGGCCAGCAGCCTATCGCCAACGAAGACCGCTCCCTGTGGATCGTTTTCAACGGTGAAATCTACAATTACCTCGAACTGCGGCCCGCTCTGGAGCAGGCCGGCCATCGGTTTACCACTCGCTCCGACACCGAGGTGATCTTGCATCTGTATGAGGAGAAGGGGCCAGATTGTCTCCACCGGCTCAATGGGCAGTTTGCCATTGCTATCTGGGATGTTCGTCGGGGCGAGCTTTTTCTGGCGCGGGATCGGGTGGGAATACGCCCCCTGTTCTACACTCTGCTCCCCGGCTCGGAAGGCCTGGTATTTGCTTCGGAGATCAAAGCGCTGTTGTTGGACCCCCGCGTCCGGGCGCAGGTGCGGCTCGATCCGGCTGCCCTGGCGCAGGCGTTTACCTTCTGGGCACCTCTGGCTCCCCGCACAGCCTTCCAAAACATCCGGGAACTGCCCCCCGGTCACTGGATGCGCGTGCGCGCCGATGCCCCCGGTCAGGTATCCACCGCCCGTTACTGGCAACTTGTCTTTCCTCCCACCGCTGGAGAAGCGGTGCTCACCGAGGCCGAAGCGGTCGGGCACCTCCGTGATCTCCTTTCAGACGCCACTCGCTTGCGGCTGCGGGCCGATGTGCCGGTAGGCAGCTACCTCAGCGGCGGCATTGATTCCACTCTGATCGCGGCGTTCATCCGCCAGCATACACCGGAATCCCTGTGCACGTTTTCTATTGCCTTTCAGGAAGCCGCTTTCGACGAGCGGCGATACCAAGAGATCGCCACTGCCTTTCTGGGCACCGACCACCGCCGCACGGAATGTACCAATGCTGCCATCGGCCAGGTGTTCCCGGACGTGGTTTGGCACGCTGAGACCCCATTGTTGCGGGCCTCGCCAGCGCCGATGTATTTGCTTTCCCAATTGGTGCACGAAAACCGGATCAAGGTTGTCCTCACCGGCGAGGGGGCGGATGAGTTCCTGGGAGGGTATAACATTTTCAAGGAAAACAAGGTGCGCCGCTTTTGGGCCAGGCAGCCCGATTCGACCTGGCGGCCGGCGCTTTTGCGGCGTCTCTATCCCTACGTGGCCGATCTCTCTGGAGGAAGCGGCGCATACCTGACGGCCTTCT
The DNA here is from genome assembly GCA_964643875.1 of uncultured Anaerolineales bacterium. GTDB lineage: Bacteria > Chloroflexota > Anaerolineae > B4-G1 > B4-G1 > CAZXVB01. The sequence continues at coordinate 3,048 of CAZXVB010000239.1, forward strand.
TCCGCCCCGGCCTGACGGAGACCGAGCGGCTCGATTACTCCCATCACATTCGCTGGCAAAACACATCTCGGCTCTGGCGGCTCTTTTCCCCGCACCTGAAGCGTCACCTGGAAGGATACGATCCGGCCGAGGAGTTACTCGCCACGCTGGATGGGAGATTGAGGGAATGGAATCCCCTGGCTCAAGCCCAATTCATCGAGGTGACTACGTTTATGTCCCCCTACCTACTTTCCTCCCAGGGAGACCGGATGATGGCGGCCCACTCTGTCGAAGGCCGGTTTCCTTTCCTCGACCATCGCGTGATCGAGTTCTGTAGCCAACTTCCGCCGCACTTCAAACTCCGCGGGCTGGAGGAAAAGTACATTCTTAGGAAAAGCGCTCAAGGGCTGCTCCCTCCGCAGGTTTGGCAACGCCGGAAGCAACCCTATCGTGCTCCTATCCACGCGGCCTTCTTTGCCCCTATGCCAGACTATCTGGAGGCGCTATTGTCACCGGAGGCCATTCAGGAGGCCGGGGCCTTCAACCCGGCTGCCGTCACTCGTCTGGTGCGCAAGTGTCAGGCCGGTGGGCGGATCAGCGAAAGTGACGATATGGCCCTGGTGGGTGTCATTTCTACCCAGCTCTTGTATCACTTGTTCATCGCAGAATTCCCCGGCCGGCCAGTAACACCCGCCGAGCCACTCTGGGTACACAGTGGGCAGAGTGCCCACTCTACTCAGCACGCAGGCAGTTGATGGATTCCCCGATGCATATTCTGTATGTCACCCCTTACGTTCCATCCCGCATTCGCACCCGGCCCTACCACTTCATCCGCACGTTGATAGGGCAGGGGCATACCGTCACCCTGCTGACCGCAGCGGGAACATCCTCGGCAGAACAGGCAGAGATCGAAGAACTGCGTGCGTGGGGAATCTCCGTGGAAGTATTTCCCGTCCCGTTCACACGTTCCTTGTTCAATTGTCTACTGGCCTTTCCGAGTCGCCAACCACTGCAGGCGGCCTATGCCTATCATCCCCAAATGGCGGCCCGGTTGCGAACGTTGGCTCTCAGCGAGACGTTCGACATCGTACACATCGAGCACTTGCGGGCGGCCCGCCTGGTTCGTGCCGTACCCACTACCATTCCGGTGGTTTACGATTCGGTAGATTGCATCGCCTTGCTGTTCGAGCAAGCCGCGGAGCGGGGTACACAATGGCGTTCCCGCCTGATCGCGGCGCTGGACCTGCCACGCACCCGGCAGTATGAGGCGCGATTGACGGCCCGCTTCAACCAGGTCGTGGTCACCTCCCGACGGGATCAAAGGGCGTTGGAGCACTTGGCCCGTCATTACTTGCCATCAGGTGTCCGGCCTGCACCCATCACCGTCGTCACCAATGGCGTGGACTTGAACTATTTCCGCCCCCTGGAGAGCGAACCGCGCAGTCACACACCGCCCACTATCGTCCTGACCGGCAAGATGAGCTATCATGCTAACGTGGCAGCAGCCCGATATTTCGCTCAGGATGTGCTCCCCCGTATATGGCAGCGGTTGCCGGATGTACGTTTCCAGATCGTGGGAAAGGATCCGCCGGAAATGGTGCGTCAATTGGCGAAGGATGCGCGTATCGAAGTGACCGGCACAGTAGCGGATCTGCGCCCCTACCTGGCCCGGGCCGATGTAGCCGTCTGCCCAGCACGATATGCAGTGGGGATTCAGAACAAGGTGTTGGAAGCGATGGCAATGGGCACGCCGGTGGTCAGCTCTTCGGCGGGTGCTCCTCCTCGAGCCGTAGAGGAGAGAAGCCTGCTGGTGGCAGACGATGAAGCAGATTTCTCCCAAGCCACGTTACGGATACTCACCGATCCCCTGCTGGCCAGCCGATTGTCCCGCCAGGGCAGGCGGTACGTAGAAACTCACCACAATTGGGAGGTCAGCACCCAAAACCTGACGGCGGTGTATCAGGCGGCACTCTCCGCAGGGGAACGCTAGGCAGTCATCATAAACTGTATAGGGGTGTTTCACCCCAGCGGGCGAAAAGAGCGCTCTGGCCGGTCTCCTGACCGTGCCAGCGATGTGTTCTCAACTGAAATGAAACACACCTGTTACTATTCAGGCCGACGGTTGAAACCGCGCCTGAGGAGCTAAAGCTGGCTGCC
>CAZXVB010000240.1:0-5171 GCA_964643875.1 uncultured Anaerolineales bacterium
GTGTTCATCTGCGTCCTAAAGAATATGTTTCAACGCTCTGCCTGGGGATGGCTGAGATGTTACCTTATATTTTACATTGCCGCCTCCCGATGGGCAATAGGAATTTGGAGCTATTCATTGGCTCGCAGGGCTATGACTTTGTTATGGCTCTGTAACGAGCACCTCTCCAATCACCTGATGGTCAGAGAGGCGGACACCATCTTTCACCACCGGGAGCCGCTCCATTGTGGCCAGCAGGTACACACCTACCACGACCTGATATCGTCCTGGTGGAGCATCCGGCGATAGAACCACCCGGTATGGGTCTCGAATCTCATTTCCTGGTCCCGATCCGGTTCCCCACGCCGAAGTTGGCAGGGTGCCTTGAACCGGCCAGGCGTCCACTTGCCCGTGTAGACGACCGTCCGGCCCGATAAGCTGGATAGTGATGGTGTAATCCACTGCTATTTCCCGTAGGGCGCGCCAGTGTAGCGTGACCGGGAGGGCATCTCCGGGATGTAGCTGTTCCGCTCCGACTTCCGCTGTGATCAGCAGCATCTGGCCGTCGAAATTGGCCAACCCTATATTGGCCGGTGTGACCGTCACAGCAGCCAGTTCGCAGGCCGGGGTCGGTGGGGCCAGCCAATGGCAATGGGACTTCTGGCCGACATCCATCACCTGGAGGCGGTACCGCCCTGCTTCATCCGGGGTCTTCAACAGCACTCGGCTACGCGTCGCCCCTGCTGGGAGGATGCTCTCCGTTTTCCCAATTTCCTCGATTGGACGTCCACCTTCGTCGAGCCATTCCAGATACACTACTCCTCCGTTGGCCCCTTTCCATGCCAATTCCACTTCGATCGGTGCCCCGGCCGGGACGTCGGTCGGCAAGTCGTATCCCACCAACCGGTTAGCTCCCAGCAGCATCTCTGTCCGATAGGGTGGATCGCTCGTTGGTTCTCCCGGCTGCCAATCTCCGCGCGTCAATTCCCACCAGGTTGTCTCTGCCCCTTGAACGGCCAGTCCTTCTTCCGAAAAGCGGGGAAAGAGACCCACCTCCAGGCCATAGTTGCCTGGCGGTAGCCAGGCGGGAGTGGGGATGGGATGGTAGTCGGCGACGACCACGCCCGGCGGCCAACTGTTGGTCGGGTAGTTGCCGCCTACCGGCTGGCTGGCGTCGGACGTCCAAACGGCTTGCCCGGCGGTATTCACCAAACGAAGTCGCACCTCCAGGTCCAGGCGCTGGTTTTGGTCTTGCTGGGGCGGCTCAACCGCGCGCCAGTACAGAGTCAGGTGGCGCGAAGGGCGGCCCTGCGGGTCATCATCGAGGGCGTAGGCCAACAACTCTACCTCGGAACCGAAGACCGCGCGGGAGAGCGTCGTCCCCGCTGGAGGCTTCATCAAGGGCGCTGCCCCAACTTCCACCAGCGGACCGAGCGAGCGGAGGTGGAACGTCGTCAGGTGCGGAAGGTAGCGGGCCAGATAGACCGTCTGTCCGGCATCCAACCGGGTCGCTAGATCGGCGTGGTACTGCTCTTCGGTGAAGTGGACCACCAGGTCCAGGTCTGGCCGTATTTCTTCGACTTGTTGAAGATAGTAGAGTGGTGGAAATTTCTCGCTGTCGGCCAGGATCGCCGCGTCCTGATCCAGCGGCAGACTGAGCACGTACCGCCCCCATTGTTCCGATGCCACCTGTCCGCTCTGATCTACCGCCGGTAGGTTGGTCCAGATGTGGCCGAGCGGCATCCAGGCAAAGAGGGTCAACAGGGCGGAGGATGCCAATGTTGGCCAGCGCAGGCGCGCCGTCAGCCGCGCGATGGCTGCCACGCCAACCCCCATCCACAGGGCCAACAGTAGATGGGTTGGCAGCAGGAAGACCGACAGATCTGGAACCCGGTAGACCAGGCCGTAAAGTGTATAGGTCAGGAAGGCCACTATGCTGATTGTTGCCAGCCACCGTTGTCGTTGGGGCTGCCATTTCAATCCACCCACACCCACCGCCGCCAAGAGGAGTCCCGGCAGGCCGAAAGGCTCCATCAGCAGACGCCCCACGATGGCGTAGCGAGTCGGATCGCGCAACAGGGCCGGTTGGAGTGCCCCGGCGAACTGTTGGCCGGTCACGTAAGCCAGGAATTCTCCCAGGCCCATCGTTTGCCCATCGTGCAGGGGCGGCCAGCGCAGGGGGATGTAGGTGTAGACGGAAAGCCCCAGCAAGAAAAGCAGCGGGCAGAGCATCCAATCCTGCCGACTCATTTGGGGCCGTTTCAGGAGGAGCGCCAGGCCCAGTGCCGGCAGGAGTAGAATCATTGTCAAATGATTGGTGAGAGAGAGACCCAATAGAAATGCCAGGCCCCAAACTTTCCGTCGCTCCCCGCTCCATGCCGGCGTTGGACCTGTCAACAGGGAAAACGTCAGGGAGAGGATGCCGGCGACGAATAGCAGGTTCAGTCCGTAGACCTCCGCCACGATACCCTGTGACCAAAGTGGCCGGGAGAAGGCCAACGCCAGGGATGCCAGCATGGAGATCAGCGGAGCCTGGGTGAGTTTCAGTAGTAGCCGGTGGAACAGGACAATCGCCCCGGTGGTGAACACGACAGAAGTGAGGTTCACCCGCCAGGCCATCGAACCGAACGGGAGCAGGGAAAAGAGTTTCCCTAGGAGAATGTAGAGCGGATAGCCGGTGGGATGAGCGATTCCCAGCGCCGGGGAAACAACCTGGAACTCGAACGTATCCGCCTCGCCCACCGAGCGCCCCATCGTGCACAAGTAGAGACCCAGGACGACCACGATGAGCAGAGTCGTCGTGAGGAACGCCTGATAGCTCTCTGCTCTTTGCCTGCCCGTAGGCGGCAGGGAGAGGGCCGCCAGGGTCAGTCCGGCTCCTCCTGCCAGGAGGGTCATTCCCATTAACGGGGTCGGTCGCGGGGCCAGCAAGTAGGGCAGTGAAAGGAGCAAAGGGACCCAACCCGGGTTTGTTGCTGTATCTCTCAGAAGAGCACGTGCCAGAAGCAAACCCACTACAGCGCCAGCGATGCCGCTCAGGCCCACAGTCAGGGGATTGGTGTACAGGGCCAGAGAGAGGCTCGAAGCAGTGTTCTCGCTCACGTAGCGAGCCAGGCCCAGGGACCAGATGGCCAGCGCCAAGGCCCATGAGCATAAAGAGCATAAAAATGGTACGTGCCCTTTGGTCACGTCCTTTGTGCTAGAGAGACGATGTAGTCGAAGAAATTTTCGCCGTAAGGGTTGCCTGGCCACAGAAGATCCTCGTAATCGTATCGTTCCCAATTCCCAAACGTCCCCAGGGAAAACATTGCCGCGCCCAGGACGTAATCATCCTCTCTAAGCAGAGTGTCGTAGTGGATCATTTCCTGGACATACCGTTGTTGCCAGGGGCCATCTTCGGGCGGGCCGCCGACGGCGGGATCGAGACCGCATTCGGTGATCAACAGAGGTACGACCTCGTTTCGCGGGATGAGGAAATCCCGGTAGAGATACCGATAGCGAGCCGCCAGGACACCCCGATCCTCGTGCGGGGGAATGTCCTCCGTTGGTTCCCCCCATCGCTGCGTGATCACCGGCCAATCGTATTCGTGGAGGGCCAGCGCATGCCCACCTTCTTTGGCGCGGGCAAATACGCCGGTCTCGACGATGGCCTCCCACTCGTGCCATTGGGGTACACCGGTGCTGTAGGAAAAGATTGCCAACCGATAGTCATTCGCCTCGGCGATTTCCATCGCTGCAATGAAGAACTCCGCCATCCATACTTGCCCCGCCAGCGTAGGGGCTTTGCACTCGTTGAATACTTCCCAGTAGTCTACCACGTCCCGCTCGTATTCCCAACGAGGCATGTGTTGGGCCATCACGTTCCGTGCCACCGTGGCCGGGTCGTCGCTAGCGGACACACACTGTATAACCATAGAGCGTCCGACGGTGATCGTTTCGGGCGAGATCGTTTTGACTTGCCGCAAATATCCGAACTCGTCCAACGCCTTGACAAGGGCGACATGCGCCCCGGCATCGTGGACCGCCTGGACGAACGCCACGGCTCCGTCCGCGCGCAGGGTGTGTAGCCCCAGCTTGGAGGGGCCGTGGGCAGCCGACCCCGTGCGGCTGACGTAGGGCAGATAGACGCGCTGGGAGGATTCTTGTGCCTGAAGGGCGTCGGGTGTCGGCGTCTGTGAGTTCATGCTGGTGGGTGCAAGCGAGAGAGCAGGGCATAAACTCAGAGCATAGTACCCCAATGCGGCCACTCCCAGGCTCGCGCTTCCCCGTAGAAACCGACGGCGGGTGATGCCAGGCGGACGGCAAGATGTGTCATCCCAACGGCGGTTGTCCGATGATGCGGAAAATGCAAGTGTTGGCATATTGGCCGAATACGGAATATAACGATAGGCAAATTGTCAAACCAAGGCCCTCGCCGCGCCCCTGGGTTACTCAATTGTGGGGGGGACGAGGGCCTGTGTTGAGTGCAAGGGCAAAGCGCTTACACGTTACGATGCGTTTTTTTCGACCGGTTCGGTCGCTTTGGGCGTCACATCAACGATCGTGGGACGGGTGGCATTACCTTCTGATGACCCTGTTTGGGCCTTCGTCGGTTGACTGCTAGGCCGTGCCCTTGGTTTAGGTGGCTCGATCTGCGGCGGCTGAATGTCGGCGTGCATCGTCGTCTGCCCCCGGAGGTATGCTCCTTCGTTCAACAATAGCGACGTGATGGTCAGATCGCCCCACACCCGACCTGTCTCCAGTATCTCCACTCGGTTGCCACTGATGTTGCCTTTCACAGCGCCAGAGATGGAGATGTTGTTGGCCGAAATTTCGGCGATGACCTTGGCACTTTCCCCGATGACCAGGTTCCCGGTGATGTCAATGGTACCCTCGAAGATGCCGTCTATGCGGAGGCCGCTGTCCGATTGAATGTCTCCCCGGAAATGGGCATTGGGGCCAATGATGGTCTCGATCTTGGCTGCCGTCGGTGTCGCCGTTTTCGGTGAAGTTACTGGAGGGACGACGGGTTTCGGTTTCTCTCTTCCAAACACAGACTACCTCCTTAATTTGATTTTCTGTTGGGTGAATCGAATGTAGACTGCGACCTGGGCAATGATTAGATAGATGATACAACAGGGAGGGGGTTTTGTCAATTTGGCTCTACACGGATTCGAGGGGTAGGGACGAGCCTCCCGCAGGTTGAGGACGCC
>CAZXVB010000241.1:0-5167 GCA_964643875.1 uncultured Anaerolineales bacterium
GAAGGGAGTACATTCTCGCTTGCCTGTCTGCTCAACACGCTGTACAATTGGGGAAACCGTTCTCCCGGCATCCCGGCAGGACAAATCGCCTTTCGAATCACAGATTGTAATCGTAGAGGGACCTGGACGAATATGACCAGACGGATCGGAGTGTTGAATTACAAAGGTGGCACAGCAAAGACCACAACGGTCATCAACCTGGGGGCTGGTCTGGCAATGAAGGGGGCCAGGGTATTGTGCGTGGACCTGGACCCACAAGGAAGCTTGGCCACGTGCCTGGGGGTTCGCTACACGTATTCACTGGCCCATATGTTACTTGGTCAGGTTGCTCCTCAGGCGTGTGTCGTATCGGCACGGGAGAACATGGATATCATCCCCAGCGATAGCAGCCTGCTACAGGCAGAAGGGGAAATGTGGCGACTCAACAACAACCAGTTGGCCCGACAACTCTTGAGCAACAAGCTGTATGGCCTGGACGAAGAATACGACTATGTGCTTCTGGATTTCTCTCCCTCCGCCAGCATTCTCAGTGAGAGTGGGCTACGATATACGCAAGAGCTGATTGTGCCGGTTTCTACCAGTTACCTTTCGATGATTGGGACCCGTCAGGTGATCGAAACGCTGAAAAATATTGGTCGTATCCCCGGCCATCGTGTGCAACTGTATCTCATCCTTCCCACCCTCTATTCCGCACACCTGAAGCAGGACCGAGAAATCCTGGGCATCCTGCAACGCCATTTTGCCAACCGGGTAGCCGATCCGATCCGTTCCAATGTGAAGTTGACCGAGGCCCCTAGTCACCACAAGACGATTTTTGAATACTCCCCTCGTAGTGGAGCCGCCGCAGAATATCTCCGTCTGGTCGAAAGAGTGATGCTAGATGGTTAAAAAGACTTCTTCACCAAATGACAAAACCCCCCAAGAAGATTCTCCCTTGGGCCACGATCCTTTCGATGATCTGGACTTGAATTGGATCGAGCAGGAAGAGGGGGACATATCCATCGAGGTGTTGGGGCATGACCCCTTCGAGGATATAACGCCCGCCGACTGGAGGGGGAGCGGAAATGAAGACAATGCGCTCTATCTTCCATTACCTGCCGAAGCCCCGCCGCTTGAACTCGCCGACCGGCCATCGCCTTTGGCCGATTCACCCGATGTTACGCTCCTTAGCCAGGTGACCACGCCGATCCCGGTGGAGGGGTTCACGTCGGAGAGCCTATCGTCCACGTCAGTACCGCCTTCTCCGCCGCCATTCCCCCTGCAGGCGCCGGCCCCAGCTCCACCTACTGTTCCTTCACGGCCTCCGGCAATCGGAACTGCTCCTACCGTGGCTACGGTAGCCAAGCCAGCAGCCACTTTCCATTTCCCAGTTGATTTCAAATGGGGTGTCGCTACCGCCGCTCATCAGGTCGAAGGAGAAAACATCCTCAACGACTGGTGGGATTGGGAGCAAACCAGTGGGCACATCAAACAAGGCCACACTTCCGGTCTGGCATGCAACTGGTGGGAGAATGCGGAGGCCGACTTCGACCGGGCGGCCGACATGGGCGTCAACGCCCTTCGTCTTTCGGTTGAATGGTCCCGGGTCGAACCCCGCCCCGGCGCGTTCGACCCGGCAGCCCTGGATCGCTATCGGGAGATGGTGCAGGGATTACGGCAACGAGGCATTGAGCCAATGCTTACCCTTCATCACTTCAGCAGTCCTCGTTGGCTGGCCGAACAAGGGGGATGGGAAGCGCCGGAAACGGTCGGGCTTTTCGCCCGCTTCGTCAAGCAGGTTGTCGAGACGTTGGGGGAATACTGTGATCTATGGTGTACCATCAACGAACCGAACGTTTATGCGTATATGGGATATGTGGAAGGAGTTTTCCCGCCGGGCAAGACGGATTTTCGGGCAGGGATGGCCGTCATCCGCAATATGCTGGCCGGCCATGCGGCCGCCTATCGTCAGATCCATGCCTTACAGCCCCACGCCCGCGTCGGCCTGGCCCATAACATGCGTATCTTCGACCCGCTCAATCCGCGATCCTTGTTGGATCGGCGTGTCGCGCGCCTTACAGACCAGGCCTACAATCAGGCCATCCTGACCGCGCTGACCCGGGGCCGATGGCAATTCCCGCTGGGGTTCGGATGGACCCGGAAGCTACGCCGTTCCCTGGACTGGATCGGCCTCAACTATTACACCCGCGACTTGGTCGCTTTCGACCGCCATGCTTCCCAGGCTCTTTACAGCCAACGGTCGCACGCGGAGGGGGCCGAGCTGTTGGATGGAGGCTACGGTGAGTTTTACCCGCAAGGGATGTTCCGCTCCATCGAGCGCCTGGCCCGTCTGGGGTTGCCCATCTATGTAACCGAGAACGGCATCCCAGACGCCGACGACGACCAGCGCCCCCGCTACCTGGTGGCCCATATAAACCAAATGTGGCGTGCTATTCAACTCTGCTATCCTGTGATGGGGTACTACCATTGGACGTTGGTGGATAATTTCGAGTGGGCCGAAGGATGGACCATGCGGTTCGGCTTGATCGAACTCGATCCGGCCACCCAAGTCCGACGTCCGCGTCGCAGCGCCCATCTCTACAGCGAGATCATACGGGCCAATGCTATCACCACGCCGATTGTAGACACCTATACGCCGGAGCTTCGCCCCCACATCCTGCCGGGGTGAGTGCCCCCCGATCACTCAAAGCAAGTTCTAACGATGATATCGAAGCGTATCACCTTATCCACCGTTATCTCCTGCATTTCCTTGTTTCTCCTGGGAATAGGAGGAGCTGTGCTCGTGGGATGCCGGGCGGCGGCTCCAACCACGGATGTGCCGCCAGGCTTAGCAATGGATCAGATACCCGCTGTGCTGCTGGCCCCGCTGTTGGAGGCCGACTATGAATTGGTGGGCTATTATCCCCGATCGGCCGCCGACCGTCCGATGGAGGTGGTGGCCGTCCTGACCGTGCACGGCGACCCCGAAAACGCCTTCAGCACCGGCACCTACGTCGTCTCGATGCGCCAAACGGAGCAAGATTCAAACAGCGACTGGCGAATCGTCCATGAACTTCCGTTGGAAGGCCTCAACGCGCGCTCCTATCTGCGCGACCTGACCGGCGACGCCATCCCAGAATTGGTCTTGGTCACCGAGAAAGCCAGCCGGCAATTCGGCGACTTCGTCACTCCCCTCCGCTACACCGATCGGCTGACCATCATCACCTCCGATCCGGACGGCAATCTAGCTGTAGTCGGCACGTTCCAGAACGACCTGGCCGGCGTCCATTCTCCGATGCCTCAAGTCGTGCCCTGGGATGATGGATGGGCCATCCAGGTCGCCCAGGACGTCCCTCTCACTCATCCCGGTCTGCTGCAAACGTACCGCCTCAAAACATACGCCTGGGATGGAGAGACGTTTGCCTGCCTTCAAGTGATGGAACGGAAACGCCTCTCAGCGGTCGTTTCCTGGATCGGTCGCCGGAATGCCCCGTGGGCCGCCGGGTTCCTCGTTGCGGGCTGCGCGTTAGGCCTCGGCCTCTGGTCCCTCATTCGGCGCCGTCCTCGGTTGCGTTGGCTTCTGGTGATGACCGGATTGCTAATGGTGGGAGCCGGCGTGGGGGTGGAAATGACCACAGAACTGCTCTGCCCTCCTGCGTTGGTACTGGTCGGTCTCATTGGAATGGGGGTTGGTTGGCGACTGGCGCGAACGAGAGAAACAAGTCCGAAAACAGCACAACGCAATAGGGAGACCAATGTCTAAACAACCTCACTCAATCACCTACTGTCCCCACTGTGCCACACCGATGGAGACCGCCGAAGTCGCCGGCCGGCGGAGGGAAATCTGCCCAGCGTGCGGTTTCATCCTCTATCGCAATCCTGTCCCTGGCGCCGGCGTTCTGGTGGAAATCGAGGACAGCATCGTACTCGTCAAACGGGGACAACCACCTTCCGTGGGACAGTGGGCACTCCCATCGGGATACATCGAAGCGGATGAAAGCGTCGAACAGGCCGCCATCCGGGAATGCAAGGAAGAAACCGGGCTGGACGTGGAATTATTGGAACTGTTTGGCGTCTATTCGTTCCCCGAAGGAGCTACGCCCAGCGGCATCATCATCTTCTACCGCGCCCGCCCTGTGGGGGGAACATTGCAAGCTGGGGATGACGCCCAGGAAGTGGGCGTGTTTCCCTTGCACAATCTACCTGAACCGATTGCCTTTCGCACCCATCGGCAGGTATTGACCCGTCTACAACGCATTCGGTTCCACGAGCTTCCCCCTGATCTTCAGGAAATCACCATTCGCCGCGCCCGTCTGGAGGATGAAGCGCACATACTGGAATTGCTCTCTCTGATCCCTTCCAACGCACGTATGAGCGCCAAGGAACGAGAGACAGCCATCCGTCGCTTCCGGGAAAGTCTGGCTATCGAGGTACTGGTCGCCGAAGTAGATCGTCGGATCGTAGGATTCCTGGCGCTTTCTTTCATCCCTGTCCTTTCGGGACTGCGGGCACTCATAGACGATGTGGCTGTGGACCCGACCTGTCGCCGACAGGGAATCGGACGGGCGTTGGTCGAAGCGGCGATCCAGCAGGCCAGCCAACGGGGCGCGACACATCTGTTCGTGGACACTTCGCGAGGCGACGAAGTCGCCCGGGAATTCTACCGTGCCAGCGGCTTCGAGGCCGGCGGGATCGCTCCCCTACGCATACGGTGAGAGATAGTTGACAGCACCAGGAAAAGGGATATAATACATCTAAATTGAATCCGTGAACGCGTAGATCGGGACGAGTACTGCTCCCAATGAAGTGAAATGAAAGCTCTGGCATTGTAGGTGCAGGTGTCCTTCGGAGGAAAAAGGTCACAGAGAGAGAGGACCATTGGCTGGAAGTCCTCTTGGCCGGAAGAGCAGGAAAACCCCCCGAGAGTGGGTTCCTCAAATCGCCTCGACTTCAGGAAAGGCGAGAGTATGGAACTCCGGTCTAGCCCGTTATCGCTTCAGAGTGCAAGGGTGGAGGAGAAGTTCACTTACATCCTTTCCCTTGAACTTGGGTGGAACCACGTGGGCATTGTTGCCAAAATCCCCCGCGCCCCAAGGCGTAGGGGGTTTTTTATTTTAATTGGGTGTGTTTCAACTGAATTGGAGACCCTCCCGCAGGTTGAACTCAAAGGCGATTTATGCGCGGATTT
>CAZXVB010000242.1:0-5151 GCA_964643875.1 uncultured Anaerolineales bacterium
AGGTCTCCTGACCGAGCCACTTTGGGGCTAAAACAGGGCTGTTCCGCCTCGGTCGGGAGATCTTCGGCGAACAAAGAGGTCAATGCGCTATTCTCGGAGTAATTACCCGATCACAACAAAAGGAGCTGAACGATGCATAGTAGAACGTTTGGAACCAGAAGAGGTGAATTCGAAGAGCGCTACGAAGATGTTTTGGAAAACATCGAGTTTGCTATCATCAGTGTCTACCGTGAGCACCCGGAGATGACTAACGACCACGCCTTGTCGGCGGTCAATGCGCTAATTCGCGTCTACAACGCCGAGTTGAAAGGCCGCACACCACCTCCATCCAAGCTGGAGCCGTTGGCACAGGCTGTCTATGCGGTGATGGAGAAGATATGCGAGTGGCGGCTGGGTCGCCAGAATCCGTTCAGCATGGATGATGGCTCTCCTGCTCCCACTCCCGAACCATTGACGGTGGAGGAGATACTGGCATGCCTCAAGCGTATTCGCAAGTCCATCAAATTCTGGCAACGTCAGCTTGGAAGGAGAGGGTATCTTGACTTCGTCAATCCATTCATCCCATAATCACACTCCCCCCTCGTTCTGCTTTACCCTCCAGGCGACCGACGGACGGGCCAGAGCTGGCGTGTACGACACGCCTCATGGTTCTATCGAAACGCCCATATTCATGCCCGTGGGCACACAGGCAACCGTCAAGGCCGTGGCCCCCCGCGATCTCCACGACCTCGGCGCGTCCATCATCCTGGCCAACACCTACCATCTCTACCTGCGCCCCGGCGATGAACGGATTGCCCGGCTGGGGGGCTTACACGCCTTCATGGGGTGGAACGGCCCCATCCTGACCGACTCCGGTGGATTCCAAGTCTTCAGCTTGGCTACAATGCGACGTGTGGACGAGGATGGTGTCACCTTTCGCTCGCACATAGACGGGTCGGAACACCGCTTTACGCCGGAGAAGGCGATCGTCATTCAGGAACACCTGGGGGCCGACATAATCGTCTGTCTGGACGAATGCGCTTCTCCATCCGACTACGAATACAACCGTCAGGCGCTAGCTCGCACCCATGCCTGGGCAGCCCGATGTAGAGCAGCCAAATCCCGCCCAGACCAAGCCCTCTTCGGCATCGTCCAGGGCGGAGTCTTCCCGGACCTGCGCACCGAGTCGGCTCGCTTCCTGACCGAACTGGGATTCGATGGATACGCCATTGGAGGGCTGAGCGTGGGAGAGACCAAAGCGGAGATGTACGCCACGCTAGATGTGCTGGACCCCATCCTGCCGACCGATCAACCGCGTTATCTGATGGGGGTCGGCACGCCGGCCGACTTAGTGGAGGGCTTTGCGCGTGGAGTGGACATGATGGACTGCGTGCTCCCCACACGTATGGCCCGCACCGGTACGGCTCTCACGCGCACCGGCCGACTCAACCTGCGCAATGCCCGCTTTGCCGACGATCCCGCTCCCATCGAAGCGGATTGTCATTGTTACACCTGTACCCACTTCAGCCGTGCTTACCTGCGTCACCTGATCCAGGCCCGGGAACTTCTGGCGCATCAACTGCTCTCGATTCACAACCTGTACCTGATGATACACATCGCTCACGAGATTCGGGCCGCGATCCTGCAAGGGCGGTTTCAGGCATATCGGGAGCGGTTCTGGGAACTCCGGAACCGGGCCGTGCCCTCTCCGATGGATGCCGCCTGACACGAGAGCCAGACAGAAAAGCCGCCCGGCCCTTCTTCTCATCTTCACGGTGTTGACGCTCCTCACCACCCGCTCCGCACTGCCCCGCCCCTGGCGAATATACACATTCGTGGAAGGGAAACTCACGCCCATCTCCGCTTTGCCATCCGGCGAACGTCTGGCATCCCTGCTGCCCGTCACATCGGCCCCTGCCCTCCCTGTTCCCATTGCAGGGGAAGTTACAGCCGCGACACTGGCCGACGTTACCCACGATGGATCTCCCGAATGGGTAACCGTCATCTGGCGTCCCTGGCAGGACTGGCCAATCCAGGCATGGGTTCCCGTGCCCAGCCCCATTGAGACATTTCGGGATGCAGACGGAGAAAGCTGTCACCTCGTCCTGCTGGACCCGGTGGACGGTCGCGAGCGGTGGGCCGGATCGGCATTGCCGGCCCCGGTGATAGCGTTGGCGGTGGGCGACGTGACCGGTGACGGAAAGAACGAAGTCGTCACGTTGGAAGGGGACTACACCAAAGGGCGTTATAGCCCCGCTTCCCACGTGAACATTTGGAGATGGAATGGCTTCGGCTTCACCCTTATTGGTCGCTCAGAGCGTGGGTGTTTTTCTCAACTCTGGCTCATCCATCTGACGCAAGAGGAAGGTATGGAGATCGTGGCCCGCTAGTCGCTGCAACTGCAAGGGTGCCCTATGGGTATCAGGTTGCCTGGTTGTCCCCTGGTAGTGCGGACGTCTCGCCCGCACTACCAATCTCCACCGCTCCCCCCGGACGGTGGAGCACCCACGATGGTGAAGCGCCGCTCCATCGAGCCATCCGGCCAGGCGGCCATTGGGGACGACGCGAGTGTGCGCCAATCGTTGCCGCTCCAACTACGGCCGTAGGGTGACCCGGACGGAGGCGCAACGACGACCACCGGCGGATAGGCAGGATGTGCCGCAGTCAGCGCTGTCGCAGACGTTCGCCGCCGGCTCCCCTCGCTCGGATTGTCCCGCCGTCGGCTCACCACGACGATCAGCAAGCTGGTGGGGATGGCTGCCCCGACTCCACAGACCGCCCCGGCCAATACCGCCAACGCCTCATCGCTTAAGCGGTTCCCCACCACAATCGCCAGGGTCACGGCGAATCCTATGGCCATCATCCCGGCGACGAGTTTCAAACGGCTCTGTTTATCGTTTCTGATACGCGATTCGTCCATTTTTCCTCCATGAATCAGGCCCCGCCCCGAAATACCTGCTCCAACCAAGCCTTCGGTTGATGCAATGAGATCGTCGGGCGAGTTGGGACGACCGGTGGTATGGCTGGCCGGGAGACGTCATCTCCATCATCCCGGCACCCCTCACGCTCTCGACATACCTGCCATCCCGGCGTCGCCAATGCCTCTACCTGTTGTTGAATCTCCACCGGCGAGATGTAGGCAGCCTGGAAACGCAGCACGCGCCCTTCGGCGACCGCCAGGAAATCCCCCTGGCCCATCAATCGCTCGGCCCCGGTGCCACTCCAGCCGGTCGCCGTGCGGGCGTCATCGGCGCTGGTCACCCGCCCGACCAGGCGCACCGGGAAATTCGCCTTAACTAACGGTCCCAGCACGGCAGAGGTCGGCTTCTGGGTCGCGGCCACGATGTGGATTCCTGCCTCGCGTCCCCTGTGGGTCAAGCGCGTCAGAGCGTGTTGAATCGCCTGCCCACCGGTCATCAACAGATCTGCCAACTCGTCAATGAACACGACGACGTGGGGGTGGAGATATTGCACTCCGACCGGGGAACGTTCCATGCCCCCTCGTCGCTCCATCAGGCGCACCAAGCTGCGGAGGGCTTCCTCTGCTTCCTCTACTCGCCAGATGACCGGCCGCGCTAGATGGGGAAGAGTGTTGAAGGGGCGAAAGGCTCTCCCCTTCGGGTCTATCAACACCAACGCCAATCCATCGTGCTCTCTGGCCCGGCCAGAAGGGTCCGGGGAAGGCGCGTTGGTCATCGCCAGGCTCACAATCATTGTCTGAAGCAGAGCCGTCTTCCCGGAACCGGTGGTACCGGCCACGAGGATATGGGCCACGTCGGGCGATGGCAGGCGAATCAACAGAGGCGTGCCATCTTCTGCCAGGCCCAGGGCGGCCGTGATGGGCGGGATGACTACAGGGACTGCCGTTCCGGACAGATTCTCTGTCAGTTGGCGCAGGAGAGGTAGCAGCCGTACCGGTTGCGGGTCTCGACGAGGCACTTCTACGCTCACCGTCGCTCCTTGGCGAGAAACGCGGCACGAAGGTGCATTCAGCGCAGCGGCCAGTTCCTCGCTCAAGCCCTTGATGCGGGAGATTTTGGCCCCCAGGGCCGGCAAGACCTGGAAACGCACCCAACGCGGCGTGACCATCCCACCAGAAACGCGGGCCGGCACCTTGTGCACCCGGAGCACTGTCTCGATTCGATCTGCCTGAAATTCAAGTTGCTTGCGCATGGCCTTTCCCCAACTACACACTACACGACATCCATATGGTTGAGCTACCTGGGATATGCCCTGGTAACATCATCATACCAGAACATATGTTCTGTGTCAACTGACCTTATCCCAATTTGATTTGGGATTCACTACCCGACATATTGATCGGTAACCCTCCCTTGGACTTTGGACAATGCCAACTGACCTGGTCGTTGCCAGGCAGGTAGCAGGACTTTGACAATGGGACTGTCAGGCAGTTTTTTGGGCTATCTGGGGTGATCTCTTGTTCTTTTGCGTCTTCTTGATCACCGTCCGACGCTCTCTAGGGGGCATCTTCGTGCCCTGAGTCCGTCCGGGTGAATTACCCCGCCGTTTGGGCGGTTGGGCCGGTGTCCCGATCTGCCCAATAATGCGTGCAAAGTCCCGTTGCACGGTTGAAGGGGCGGCCTCTCCCACCGGTGCTGGGGGCAGATAGCGTTCGGGGTTGAGGCGGGCTGTGACCAGGGAACGGGCCAGCCAAAGTTGGACGTAGGCTAGCTGAACGATTTGCCACCAGTTCTCCTCGCGTGCGACTTCCGGTGTTTGGTAGGTGGCCATAAGTAGGCGTTGTTTGCCGTGGCGGAAGAAGTGTTCGAGGTCGTACCGTTGGCTGTAGGATTTCCAGACCTCAATCAAGGCAAGTTCTCGGCGTCGTTCGCCGATGACTATCAGCCCAAGGTCGCGCCGGTAGATGGATTGGCCGCTGGCGTCCACTACGCGCGCCCGCACCAGGGTGCAGGGGTGCGCGTGCATCGGGATATCCCGTGTACCGGTGCGTACCATATCGTGCCAGGCTGCCAGTAGCACGGTGTAGATCTTGCCCTGTTTGGTGGTGAAGGTGGTCTCGGCGACTGCGTCGAGTTCGGGATGGGTAGTGGCGTCCCGCAGGTTGAAGCGTGCCCCGTACCAAGTCGGATGTCCCGCCGGGGCTTTCTCCTCCGGCGGACGTTGGAACTGCCGGTAGACCATCCGGTTGCT
>CAZXVB010000243.1:0-5088 GCA_964643875.1 uncultured Anaerolineales bacterium
AATCTGCGTCCTATGTAAAAATTATTAAGCCTTTTGAAATTTGCCAGACTCCAGTGAAATAGTCAGCGCGTCAGGCGGGGGTCAATGGCATCCCGCAGCCCATCACCCAACAGATTGAATCCCAACACACTCAACATAATCGCCAGTCCGGGGAACAGAACGGCCCACCACGCGCCGCTGGTCAGAAAGCGGTAGCTATCTCCCAACATCGCGCCCCATTCCGGTTCCGGCGGGATGGCCCCCAATCCCAGGAAGCCCAAAGCACCGGCCCAGATAATCGCACTGGCCAACCCCATCGTCGCCTGCACGATGACCGGTGAGAGGGCATTAGGCAGGATGTGACGGAAAATGATCCGCCCGTAACTGGCCCCAACGGATTGAGCCGCCAGGACATACGCTTCTTGGCTCAAGGAGAGGACCCTGGAACGCACCAAACGGGTGTAGGTTGGAATGGCCACGAACCCGATGGCGATCATCGCCTTGTCCAGGCCAGGGCCTAAGAAAGCCAGGATAGCGATGGCCAGCAAATAGGCTGGAAACGCCAGAATCACGTCCATAACTCGCATGATCAGACTAGAAACGAACACCCCTCCCAGAGGCAGTCCAATAACCGCACCGGCCATCCCCCCCACCAAAGCACACCCTATGCCGGTATATGGACTGACAAACCAGGCCGGGACACCGCACAACAGCGCACCAATCAAGGCCATCATAGCAACCCGCGGCCAAGAGATATGTTGCACCGGGCCAGAATCAGCCGACCAAGAAGATTCCCAGATAGCAGCCACCACACCCAGGGCAATCAATAAAATGACCTGCCATTTTTGCCAGGCCAACCAGCCCGACAGGGCACCAAAAAGCAGGCCGATGAAGCCGAACATCAACGCCTTCCCCAGCTTTCCCATGGGCATACTTTCGTAAAACCCGGCCACAAGCCCTAGTAGCCCACCGACGGTCAGAGACAAACCGACAGCGACCGCACCGACACGCAACGAGTTCCAGCCGCCGTGCACAACGCGACGGAAGATATCTCGTCCCAACTTATCGGTGCCAAAGATATGTACCGATGGCACTTCCTCGGTAGGGCGTAGATTGGGAGGAAATAACTTCAGTGAGTAATCCAGATCTGTCGTGGGATCGTACTCCCAGAAAAAGTGGGAAAACACCGCAGAAAACACAAAGGTCACCACGATGAACAGACCCAACTGAGCGCCTCGATTGGCGATCAGCCGTCGCCATGCATCGCCCCACAGTGAACGGTGTCCGCGAACACCATAGAGTTGTGCATCCGAAAAATGTTTCTCGTTCTCTTGCTCTTGTTTTTGGAGATTCATCGTAGAGGCTCCCTCAATCACACTTAGTCATAGTGAATACGTGGATCAATGTAGGCGTACGAAATATCCACCAGCAGATTGAGCACAACGATGACCAAAGCAACCAGGAGCGCCGATCCCTGCACGATGGGATAATCTCGCCCAATAATAGCATCGTACAATCCCCACTTTCCGATGCCAGGCCAGGCGAAAATAGTCTCGGTCAACACAGCTCCGGCCAGCAAATTGCCCATCTGGATACCGATGATGGTGATCACCGGCAGGAATGCGTTTTTGAGGGCATGCCGATACAACACTACACGCTCCGACAGCCCTTTAGCCCGTGCTGTGCGGATATAATCGGATTGGAGCACGTCCAACATACTGGCCCGCGTCATACGGGCAATAATAGCCATCGGGATTGTCGCCAATGCGAAAGCCGGCATAGCCAGGTGTTGCAAGGCGTCTTTCAAAGCGGCCCAGTTCCCCGCCAGGATGCTATCTACGACGACCAGTTGCGTAATAGGCTGCAATTCGATGCCGTGGCTCAATCGCCCTCCCACCGGTAGCCACCCCAGGATCACAGCAAAGAGCATAATCTCCATCAGGCCCAACCAGAATATGGGCATTGAAACGCCCACCAATGAGGCCAGCATACTGACGTTATCCAGCAATGAGTTGTGGCGGGCAGCGGAGATCACCCCCACCGGCAGGCCAACCAGAATGGAAAGCAACATCGAGGCCAGCGCCAACTCGATTGTGGCCGGGAAACGGTGCTTGATCTCTTCCGTGATGGGGATACGGCGATGGATCGAGTTCCCCAGGTCTCCTCGCAGCAGACGCAGGAGATAACGCGTGTACTGACTATCGAAGATTGCTCCAATCTCTCCTCGCCGCAACGCTTCCCGATCGAGGAATGGAGGTCGGTTGAGACCCAGTTGCTCCCGGATGCGCTCCACGTTCTCTTGTGCGGCGTGTTCTCCCAACATCGCAACAGCCGGGTCTCCGGGGATCAATCGAAGGAGCATAAAGATGATGATCGTGACACCCAACACTGTAGGGATCACCGAAACCAATCTGCGAATGATATACCGGGTCATGATTCTCCTCAACAAGGGTGCAGGGGGAGAACTCCCCCTGCACCTGTGTGCAACATTGCGTATAGCAGGCTACTGCGCTACTGCTCGATCTTTACCCACTCGTAGTAGTCCGCTCCGACAGGCTGTGGCACGTAGCCGCTGACCTTCTTGGAGAAGAGCAGCGGAGTGTTGTTGTGAGCTATCCACAAGCGGGCCACATCGTCGTGCAGGAGTTGTTCCACTTTCTTGTAGATTTCCTCCCGCTCCGCCTGGTTGGGGTTGATGGCCGCCTCATAGAGCAAGCTGGCGACTTCCTGATTGGCGTAGAAGCCCTCTCTGGGGTCCGGCTCCTTCACCTCATCAGCAGAGCTAAGCCCACCAAAGAAGTAGTTGTGGAAGTTGTCGGGGTCGCCGTTGTCGCCGCCCCACCCCAGCATATAGAGGCCCATCAACAGGCCGTTCCGGCGCAGGCCCAGATAGGTTGGCCAGTCACCGGCCAACTCCAGCTTGGCGCTGATGCCGGCTTTCGCCAGGTCAGCGGCCATTGCCTCGCCAATTTCCTTGGGGCTGGGGTAGTAGAACCGGGTGACCGGCATGTAGTACAGCGTGAGGGGGATCTTGTCACCCGCGCTGTAGACCACGTTCCCTTCGGCATCCAAAACGTCCTCGGCAATGGTCACCTCGCTCAGACCATCGGGGAAGCCCGCGTCTGCCAGGAACTGCTTGGCCTGCTCAGGATCATAGGGCCAGTCCTCGATCGCGTCGTTGTGGCCCCAGACCAACGGGGGCAGGAAGTTGGTCGCCACTTCGCCGTATTTTCCGTAGAAGTTCTCGACCAACCCATGGCGATTGATAGCATACGCCACAGCCTTGCGAACGTTGATGTCCTGGAACTCCTTGATGCGATAGTTGAACGCCAGGTAACCGGTGTTCAACGCGGGACGGGCCAACACGTAGAGATCGGGGTCTGCCTCGGCAGCGGCGATATCCTCGGACACAGCCTGCTCCAGGGCATGGATGTCACCCGACCTCAAGGCCAGGAAACGCGCCGAGTCGTCCGGGATCACTCGCCAAACGATCTCATCAATGGTAGGACGTCCGCCCCAGTAATCATCATTGGCCACAACGGTGATGTGATCGCCCTCCGCCCATTCCTTGAACTTGAAGGGACCGGTACCGACACACCCCGCCGCCGGCGTCCCATAGTCCTCTCCGTACTTCTCGATGGCGGCCGGGCTGGAGATAGCGAACATATCCATCGCCAGGTTGGCCAGGAAGGGAGCCAACGGAGCGTTCAGGACGAATTTGACGGTATAGTCGTCCACCTTCTCGACAGACTTGATGACGCTATCGTCGTCGAAACCGAACCACATATATTCGTAGTACTCAAAGACCTGGCTCTCGAAGTGATATGGATTGTCGGTGTAGCGCCACCGATCGAAGTTGAAGATCACCGCATCGGCGTTGAAGTCTGTCCCGTCATGGAACTTGACCCCCTGACGCAGTTTGCAAGTCCACTCGGTGCTATCGGCATTGGGGGTGCACTCGGTCGCCAGCGCCGGGATCGGCTTGGTGGAACCAGGCTCGTACTGATACAACGGCTCCAGGCATTGACCGGTGACTCGGAAGCTTTCCCCGTCGGTGACGATAGCCGGGTCCAGTTGGACGGAGTCGCCGCCACGGCCAAAGATAAACGTTCCACCAGCGGCCGGCTCCTCAGCTGGCTCTTCAACCACCGGCTCCTCAGTCGCCGGTGGCTCCGTGGGCTTCGGCCCGCAGGAGACGGCCAACCCAGCGACCATGATCAGTACCAACAGTCCACTCAGAATACGCAACACTTTCATTTTACTCTTCTCCTCTTGATTATGCTAACTACACTTGACGCTACCAAATTCACTGACTAAACATACCTTTACTCCCTTTCGCATCACCTCCTTTCGAGTGTTTTTGTATCACCGACTTAAGTCGCTCGGCGCAAACGACGCACCATTGCCAAAAGCAACAACAATCCCACGCTTGCCAGCCCTGCAATCCAGGTTCCCAAACCGGTATCCGATAGTTCCTTTTCTTTGGAAACGCCCCCTCGGGGGGTTGACGTCGGAGATGGAGTGCGGACCGCTTCGCGGGTAGGCGTCGTTGCAGCCTCGGCAATCTCGGCCGGTGTTGCTTCCATTGTGGTCTCCTCGCTTTCAGGCGTATCCGTCGGCCGTGGTCGAGGCGTTTTCGTCGGCGGGACAGGAGTAGCCGTCAGCTCTTCTGGAGTAGAGGACGGCGCCACGGTGTTGGTCGGCTCGGGGGTATCCGTTGCCATCACTGCCTCGGCAGTACCCGTCGCTGCCGCGATGATAGCCTCATTAGTCTTTTCTACTGAGTGATTCACAGCCTCAGCGCTCTGCCGTGCGCGTGGGCTGATCACAAAGACGTACACCACGAATACACAGACAGCCAGGAGCAACAATCCCCCCAATCCCCCAACCAGGATGATGAACGTCCGATTCGATCCCTCCCCCTCGGCTGCTTCTTCATCCACATCTTCGTACAGTTCTTCATCTGGGAAAACGTCTGCCATGATCGCCTCCTTCTATTCCACCCAATGCCATTGCCGTGGTAAATGCACTCACTTAACTTACCCTTCCCGTTACTACTCAGGTAACTCACCCGGCGGTTGAAACCGCGCTGTGGGGACCTTCGTCCGG
>CAZXVB010000244.1:0-1514 GCA_964643875.1 uncultured Anaerolineales bacterium
GCCATAAAACCCGTCAGTACCAGATTGCGCATTCGGCGCTACCCCGTGATTCGAATGAGATGATACCTCTTCTTCCCCTTGCGCAACACGATGAACTGGCCTTCGATACTCTCCTCCAGCGACACAGACCGCTCCGTATCGGTCACCCGCAGATTGTTGATGTAAACCCCTCCACCGGAGATGGCCCGGCGGGCCTCTCCTTTGGAACGTGTCAGTCCGGTTTCGACCAACAACTCCACCACCGGCTTGCCTATTCCCTCGAAGGCCGAGCGAGGCATGTCGGTGAAGGGTACGTCATCGAAAATGTCCGCGATCTCTGCAGCACTCAATCCGGCGATCTCGCCCCCGAACAACACGCGCGAGGCCTGCTCTGCCTGGGATAGCGCCGTCTCACCGTGCACCATGCGTGTCATCTCCCGGGCCAGCGTGCGTTGTGCGACTCGCTGCTCCGGGCGCTCGGCGACTTCGTGAGCCAGCTCGTCAATCTCGGCCTTCGTCAGCCAGGTGAAATATTTCAGGTACTGAATCACATCGGTGTCCGTTTGATTGAACCAGAATTGGTAGAAACGATACGGCGATGTTCGGCGGGCATCCAGCCAGATCGTGCCTTGTTCTGTTTTTCCCAACTTGGTTCCATCGGACGTCGTTACCAGTGGGTAGACCAGACCGTAGGCCCTTCCACTGCGCACTTTGCGGATCAGATCCACTCCGGCCGTGATATTTCCCCACTGGTCGCTACCGCCTGCCTGCAGTGTACAACCGTACAGGTCGTATAGGTTGAGGAAATCGTATGCTTGCAACAACATATAACTGAACTCAGTGTACGAGATACCCACCTCCCGATCCAACCGCGAACGGACCGACTCCTTTGCCAGCATATAGTTGACGGTAAAATGTTTGCCGACACTCCGCAGAAACTCCATCATCGAAACGGGCATCAGCCAATCGGCATTGTTCACGATCCGGGCCGGATTCTTCCGGCTCTCGAAATCGAGGAAGCGGGCCAACTGAGGTCGAATCGCCTCCACATTGGCCGCCACCTGTTCGATACTCATCAACTGCCGTTCCTGGGCCTTGCCACTGGGGTCGCCGATCATCCCCGTACCGCCGCCGGCCACGGCAATAGGATGATGACCAAACCGTTGCATCCGCGCCAACCCCATCAGAGCCAACAGGTTGCCCACCTGCAAACTATCCGAAGTGGGATCGAAGCCGATGTACACAGTGACCTTCTCTTTGGCCAATACTTCCGGCAATCCTTCGGTATGATCGTACACCAATCCACGCCACATCAACTCATCGAATACATTTGCCATTGTTCACTCCTTTGAATGAATTGTCTCTCAGTACACCTGGTCCCGATTACATTCCAACCACGCTTCTGCCAGGGTCCATGCCACCATTGCTTCTCCGACCACTGCTGCTGCCGGGACTGCACAAACGTCAGAACGTTGATACGTGGTCATAGTCGCTTCGCCGGTCGTCAGGTCAACAGAACGTTGCGGCGTCACTGT
>CAZXVB010000244.1:1614-5087 GCA_964643875.1 uncultured Anaerolineales bacterium
TGGTCATAGTCGCTTCGCCGGTCGTCAGGTCAACAGAACGTTGCGGCGTCACTGTAGTAGGGATGGGTTTCATCGCCGCCCGGATCACCACCGGCGTTCCATTCGTCATCCCTCCCTCGATCCCACCGGCCCGGTTCGACGGGCGCACCACCTGCCCATCATGCACTTCGAACGGATCGTGTACCTGTGTGCCGGTTGAACGTGCGTTCTCGAACGCCGGCCCAATCTCGACTCCCTTTACCCCAGGGATGGAGACCACCGCTGCGGCCAGGCGGGCATCGAGCCGCCGGTCCCAATGGACGTAGCTGCCCAGGCCCACCGGTAGGCCCACAGCCGTGATGACGAAAACCCCGCCCAGAGAATTCCCTGCCTTCTGTGTTCTAGCGATGGCGGCCTGCATCGCTTGGGAAGCGAGCGGGTCGGGACAGCGCACGGCGCTGGACTCGGCCAGCGCCCACAACGTCTCATCCGGTTCGGCGGGAATCTTCGCTACCACGCCACCGATCTCCGTCACGTAACTGCCAACCGCGATCCCCGCTGTTCCCAGGAGCTGCTTCGCCAGTGCGCCAACGGCCACCCGAGCCGCCGTCTCCCGCGCACTGGCCCGCTCTAACACCGGTCGGGCGTCGTCGAAACCGTACTTGATCATCCCGGCATAATCGGCGTGACCGGGGCGGGGCGTTGTCACCCGGGGCAAGTCGTTTGCCATCCACCGCTCGCGCCAGTTGACCCAATCCCGGTTCTCGATCCGCATCGCCACCGGTGCACCGGTCGTCCGCCCGGCGATCACACCTCCCAGGATCTCCACTTGATCCTGCTCGATTGCCATCCGTCCACCACGGCCATAGCTGGTCTGCCGACGGGCCAGGTCACGATTGATAGCCGCTACGTTCACCGTCAACCCGGCCGGCAACCCCTCCACAATCGCCGTCAGACACGGGCCGTGTGACTCACCGGCCGTCAAAAATCGCAGCATTGCCATCCTTTCTTCTTCATTCTCTTCATCCGTCGTCCGAAAGGGAGCTTGCACAGGCCGCCCACATAACCGCTACCGGTGCGGCCAAACCAGTCCAGTGCTCGAAAGCCCGTGCCCCCTGTGCGACTAACATTCCTATCCCTCCGATGGTGGTAGCACCTGCCTGTCGGGCCTGACGCAGCAACATCGTTACCGGCGGATTATAGACCAGGTCACAGACGGTGAGATGGGCGGGCAAAGGTACATCGGTTGGCCAGATCGTCCCATCATTGTGGTCGGCGTGCGGCCCCATTCCAACCGTCGTCGCATTCACCAACAGATCAGCATCCTGGGCAGAAGCGACCAACGTTGCCGGATCCAACACATCGGCCTGCAAGCGGGCGAATGTTCGCCCAGGCACCTGTCCATGCGCCGACAAACGAGCGCCCAGGTCTACCACCAACCGTTCGGCTCGCTCCGGAGAGCGGTTGAGCACCGTAATCGTAGCAGCAGTGGTCTGCAGCAACCCATAGACCACGGCCCGCGCTGCCCCTCCTGCCCCTACCACGACGACTTGCCGGGCTGCCTCCAAAGCGAAGCCTCCCCATGTGAGCGCATCCACAAACCCTTGCACATCCGTGTTGTACCCCATTACTCTGGGCGCGGCGTCCGTCGGTCGCTTGGTATGCTCGGTATGCTCGGTACGATCAGTGTATTCAATGACCAGTGTGTTGACGGCTCCTACTGCCTCTGCATCGGGATCGAGGTCTGTCAACGCGGACAACACCGCTTGCTTGTGGGGAACGGTCACGTTCGCCCCTCGAAAACCGAGCGCCGCCAGACCGCGAACGGCCTCCATCACCTGACCTGGGGGCACGGGCAAGGGCACATACTGCCAGTTCAACCCTAGTGCAGCGAATGCCGCGTTGTGCATCTGGGGAGAAAAACTGTGCTCCACTGGCCACCCCATCAGGCCTATCAGACGGGTCCGTCCGTCAATCACTGCTTCTCTCCATTTCACAAGCTGCACCCAGGGTCTGCATCAGACCGACGAAGCCGGGAAAAGAATCGGCAATGCATCCCGCCGGCTGGATTACTGTCTCCCCCGTGGCGATCAGACCGGCCACGGCCAACGCCATTGCCAGTCGGTGGTCGCCGCGACTGTCCACAGAAGCCCCGTACAACGGAGTCGGCCCCCGCACGACGAACCCGTCTGGACGGGCTTCGATGTCTGCCCCCAATCGGCGCAGGGCCGCCACGATCCCGGCGATCCGATCCGTTTCCTTGACGCGCAGCTCCGCCGCGTCCCTCACTACGGTGACCCCTTGCGCCTGCGTGGCTACGACGGCCAGCAGAGGAAACTCGTCTATCATTCGTACCACCGTTGGCCCAGAGACCGTTGTGCCGTGCAAACGTGTACTGCCATCGTTCCCGGTCACGATTATGTCGGCGACTAACTCTCCGTTCACGGACTGTGGCCGACTCGTTGTCACCATTGCTGTCGTTGCTCCCATCGCCACCAGGACATCCAGAAACCCCGTGCGAGTCGGATTGAGACCCACTCCCGTCAACGTGATCTGTGATCCTGGCTGTAAGAGAGCCGCTACCAACGGAAACATGGCCGAAGATACATCCCCTGGCACTCTCATATTTAATGGTCGCAGCCGCTCGATCATCTGTGGGACGAGCATCGTCCGCTGGGCATCGAAGACGAACGCCGGGCTGGTTGCCTCCTCCCCCTTCTCCTCGATCTGGGCGGCTAACATCCGCTCGGTGTGATCGCGAGCCGGCCCAGGTTGATGGATGATTGTCGGGCCATCGGCGTACAGTCCGGCTAGCAGCAAGGCACTCTTCAACTGGGCGCTGGCGACCGGCAAGATGTGTTCTCTGCCATGCAACCGGTGGCCGTCCATCCTCTGAATTGCCAGGGTGCCGTCTTCCCGCGCCTCAATCCGAGCGCCGATGGAACAGAGCGGCTCGACCACCCGTCCCATTGGACGGCGCAACAATTGCGGATCGCCGGTGAGTACGCTATCGAACGGCTGGGCGGCCAGCAAGCCGGTCAACAATCGCATCGTTGTTCCGGAGCGACGACAGTCCAGCGGGGCCGTTGGCGCTTGTAGACTGTGTATTCCTCGCCCGTAGACGGTCAACGTCAGCCCCGACTCAACATCATTCATAGCTTCGACCGGCACCCCTAATGCCCGTACGCAATCCAGCGTTGCCCGGCAGTCATCCCCGTCCAGAAAGTTCACGATCCGGCTGACGCCATCGGCCAATGCAGCCAACAGGATGGCGCGGTGGGAAATGGACTTATCCCCTGGCACCGATACCGTCCCACGCAGAGGCCCGCTCACTCGCACGATCAGGGTACACATACACACATTCCTTTCACGGATGAGCATGATGAATCGCGCACTACAAGCATATTGATTGGGGTGCAGTTACTCCCAGTTACCAACACCTCCTCAAACATCAGATAAACCCACAAGTTGGGAGTGGCGCTGGCTTTGTACGC
>CAZXVB010000245.1:0-5047 GCA_964643875.1 uncultured Anaerolineales bacterium
AAATGGTGAACAGTAAGCCGATTCTGCTCAACAGCGGAGAAAGCCGCCCAACAAGTGGTTCCATCCGACACGCTCCGCTGCGGTCGCTTCGCTCCCTCGCTACGCGGGGCGGCTGAAGCCCATCGTTAGGTTGTTATGGTTATAAGGCTCGAAACTTGATGAACAAAGGCATCACTCCTTATCTATTCGGGCACCCCAATGGCCCTCCGCAATCTGTGTCTTGTTTTAAACTTTCAGAAATCGCCAGAGCCCAGTATACGAGTTCCCTACAAATGAATTCTCCAACCAATTTCCTGAATCATAAACGTCCTCTGGTGCTCGCCCACCGGGGGGCCAGTGCCGTAGCCCCTCAAAATACCCTGGCGGCTTTCAAGAAAGCGATGGAGTTGGGGGCCGATGGCGTCGAGTTGGACGTGCAACTCTCAGCTGACGGCGTCCCTGTCGTGATCCACGATATGACGGTGGACACGCTCACCGATGGCACCGGCCGGGTAGCCGAAATGTCGTTGGCGCAACTCAAGGAGTTGGATGCCGGTGCCTCTTTCGACCCGGCTTTCACCGGCGAGCGCATCCCGACGCTGGACGAGGTATTAGAGGCCGTGGGAGATACGTTGCTACTAAACATCGAATTGAAGACATACGCCCTCCGGGACACCGGTCTGGAACAAGCTGTGTTGCACCTGGTCCAACGACATGCATTGGGGCCGAGGGCGCTGTTTTCTTCCTTCAATCCCCTGGCACTGCGGCGAGTCAAACGCCTCTCTCCGACTGCACTGGTGGGTCTGCTCTACGCGCCAGAGCTACCGCTGCCTTTACGAAAGGCCTGGCTGGCTCCTCTGTTTCCCCACGAAGCCCGTCATCCAGAGCACACGATGGTGGATGCCGCATACATGGCCTGGGCGCATCGGCGCGGCTATCGCGTCCACACGTGGACGGTGGATGACGCGGTGGATATGCAGCGACTCATCCACTTGAGGGTAGATGGCATCATCACCAACCGACCAGACCGTCTCCTGGCGCTTTTGGACGGCGACCTCGATAACAATAACGATGACAACAGCCATGACGATGGCAACAATGAATCCGCCTCCTGACCCTGATCCTCCCCTTTTGCCTCGGCAACAATTTAAC
Organism: uncultured Anaerolineales bacterium; assembly: GCA_964643875.1. Taxonomy (GTDB): domain Bacteria; phylum Chloroflexota; class Anaerolineae; order B4-G1; family B4-G1; genus CAZXVB01. Next base: position 1,132 of record CAZXVB010000245.1, read on the forward strand.
TATCGGCCCAATTTGATCCACCTCGCCTTGCTGCTCAGCAACCTACTCAGTCGGGTTCCTCCCCTGGCCTTGACGCCGACGTGGCTGGCCCTGGCTGCCATATCCTGCTGGCCATGGCCGGCCTCTCTCCGTCTGTGGGCCGCCGGGGGCACTCTGTTCTTCGTGATCGTGGATGGCATCGGCTTGGTGCTGTTGCCGGTTGCGGAGCTCTCCTTTGGCCCAGTAACCCCCTCCCTGTTGGCCTTGGCGTTGCTCCGGACTGGAGTTACCCTTGGTGGTGGGTGGCTGTGGGGAAAAGAAGTCGCTTTGCTGAGCGTCTTCGGCTTCCAGGGGATCATCGCGCTGATCGTGGTGTATGCCACCTGGGTGGAGCCAACCAAGCTCAGCGTTACCCACCAAACCCTGCATTCCGCCCGCCTGACCGGGCACACCCCCTTGCGCCTGTTGCACATCTCCGACCTTCACGTGGAGCGTGTCTCCCGACGCGAACGGACATTGATCCAGCACATCGAAGCACTTGACCCGGACGTCGTGGTACTGACGGGGGATTACCTGACCCTCTCGTCCATCTACAGCACGGAAGCCCAAGCCGAGGCCCGTCGTGTATTGGCGGATATCTGTCGGGTGGCCCGCGGCCCGATCTACGCCGTTACCGGCAGCCCACCGGTGGATCTCCCGGAGATTGTCCCCCGGATTTTCGAAGGCCTGCCGATCACCTGGCTGTTGGACCGGTGGGTCAAAGCGAACATCGCCGGCCACGAAATATGTATCGCCGGGCTGCGTTGCACCGCCCGTCGCCAACAGGATGCGCCCCGTCTGCGGGACCTGTTGACCGGACATCCCTCGGAAATGTTCACATTGTTGCTTTACCACTCCCCTGATCTGATGCCGGAGGCGGTGGATCTGGGGGTTGATTTGTATCTATGTGGACATACCCACGGTGGTCAAATTCGCCTGCCACTCTTTGGAGCGATTTTTACCAGTTCCGAATTCTGGAAACGCTACGAGATGGGGCGATATGAGCAAGGCAACACGACGATGTACGTCAGTCGGGGAGTGGGGATGGAGGGAATGGGTGCTCCGCGTGCTCGTTTCCTTTCGCCGCCGGAGATCACTTTATGGACCCTCATATCCACTTGAGACCTCTTCCTAATCGCTCTGGATAATCAAGCATATCTCCAATTCCAATCCCAATGTGCGACGCGCCCCTTGCGGAACGTGCACAAGATGGCAAACTCTGCTATAATGGGGGCTGTTTAACATTTCACATAGGGAGAACATCTATGAGATTTCCACGCCGCAGCGGCATTTTACTACATCCCACATCTCTCCCCGGCCGATTCGGCATTGGTGATTTAGGTGACGAAGCATATCAATTCGTAGACTTTTTGGCGACCGCGGGACAGTCATACTGGCAAATCTTGCCGCTCAGTCCGACCGGGTACGGAGATTCCCCATACCAGACGCTCTCGGCTTTCGCCGGCAATCCGATGCTCATCAGCCCAAGAAGGCTGGTGGCTGCTGGCCACTTGCAAGCGGCAGACTTCGACGGGCTTCCCTTTTTCCCTGACGACCGGGTGGATTTTGGCGCGGTGATCCACCACAAAACCCGTTTGTTGAATCGGGCGGCAGAAAACTTCCAGGCCGGCGCTGCGCTAGAGCAACAGGCCTCCTATCTCCGCTTTTGCGAGGAACAGGCGTTTTGGCTGGATGATTTTGCGCTCTTCATGGCTCTAAAAGAAGCGCATGCACTCCAACCCTGGTACTCGTGGGAATCCGAGTTAGCCACCCGGCAACCCGATGCCCTGGCAGCCGCCCGGCGCTCACTGGCCAAGGCAATAGAACGCCAAAAATATTTCCAATGGCAGTTTTTTGAGCAATGGCTGGCCCTCAAGGGATACGCCAACGAGCGCGGCATACGCATCATTGGGGACATTCCCATCTTCGTCTCAATGGACAGCGCCGATGTATGGGCCAATCCCCATTTGTTCCATTTCGACGACGCCCTTCGCCCCACGGTGGTCTCCGGTGTGCCACCGGACTATTTCAGTGCGACGGGGCAGTTGTGGGGACACCCACTCTACCGGTGGGATGTAATGGCCGAAAATGGCTATGCCTGGTGGTTGCGACGGTTCCAATGGGTCTTCGCGCAGGCAGATGTAGCTCGGATAGACCACTTCCGTGGGTTCTACAACTACTGGGAGGTCCCCGCCGACCAGGATACAGCCGTACATGGCCGTTGGGTGTATGGCCCTGGTGCGGATTTCTTCCGTACTGTTACCGCCGTCCTGGGCGATGTAGCGATCATTGCCGAGGACCTGGGGGATTTCGACCCCGAATCGCGGGCCGGTGTGGATGCCTTGCAGGCCGACTTTGGTTACCCCGGCATGAAGGTGCTCCAATTCGCTTTTTCCTCCGGTGCCCACGATCCCTTTTTGCCCCACAACTATTCATCCGATTGCATTGCCTATACCGGCACACACGACAATGATACTGTGGTCGGATGGTATCAGGTCACCTCCACCGAAGCGGAGCGGGATCACGTCCGCCGCTACCTGGGGCGCGATGGGAGCGATATCGCCTGGGACCTGATCCGATTGGCGTGGGCTTCAGTAGCGCATACAGCAATCACCACGGCGCAGGACTTGCTATCCCTGGGACACGAGGCCCGTATGAATACCCCCGGCACGGTCGGCCCACCGAATTGGTGTTGGCGGCTACGATCGGGGGCTTTAAGTGCTGCAATCTCTGATCGCCTGTTGGAGTTAACACGGATCTATGGGCGGGAACGAGGAGAACATTGACGATGAAGACGGTGGATAATCATCAGGATTGGGAACCTGATTTACCCTTGACGATCCCTGATTTGGATGTCGAGGCAGAAACGCCCGAAAGCGGCGTCCAGTTCCTGGCGCGGGCTGTATGGAACATCATAACGACCGTCGTGCCGGCGGTCTTGCTCGCTCTGTTCATCAATCTGTTCGTCGCACAGGCGATGGTGATCCAGGGACCGAGTATGCAACCCACCCTGCATTACAATCAACGGGTATTGGTGGAAAAGTTGACCTATCGCTTCTTTCACGGCCCGCGCCGAGGGGACGTGGTCGTGATCGAGGTAGAAGAGGAGCATGATCCATTGATCAAACGGGTCGTGGCGCTACCAGGCGAGACGATAGAAGTCCACAACGGGCAAGTGATGATTGACGGAGAGCCGTTAGAAGAACCGTGGCCCACCCGCCCTGGTGGGCCAGGCTACGGCCCAACCCGTGTGCCAGAGCTTCATGTCTTCGTATTGGGTGATAATCGGGGAAGCTCAAGGGACTCCCGCTCATTTGGCGCTGTACCGGTGAGCCATATCATCGGGCAGGCCTGGCTGGTCTATTGGCCACTGAGCGATATTAAATTGGTGCGTTAAATGGCACACTTTCGTACCTCTCATACCTGGCGAAGGGGTGTTGTGGCTCTGTTCGCGGCCTATACGCTCCTGAACACATACTTTGTCCTCACCCCCTTGTTGGGAGCCGCCCCCTCGTGGGCGTACCTCCTGGTGCCGTTATTGTTGGGGGGCTTCAGCCTGGGACACGCGATCTATCTATTGGGATTTCGACATGCGCTCCTCTTCCTGGGGATCAGCAGCCTGGTGAGCCTGGGCTTCGAGGGCGTAGGTGTGGCCACCGGCGCGATCTACGGGCCATATCACTACACGACCCACCTCGGCCCCAGACTGTGGGGAGTGCCGTTGGTCGTGCCGATTTCCTGGTTTATGGTGATCTACCCGGCCTATATCCTGACCAATTACCTGGCCGATGGCGTGGTCATCGCTCGTGCAGGGGGAGGCAACTTGGGCCGCCGAATGGGGCTTTCTGCCTTGAGCGCCACACTGATGACGGCCTGGGACGTACCGATGGACCCTCAG
>CAZXVB010000246.1:0-3420 GCA_964643875.1 uncultured Anaerolineales bacterium
CGGAAAGGCCGGCCTGGAGGCTTCGGTCGGGAGACCTCGACCGACGGGTGGGGGGCCTCACCCGACGGGCGGGGGAGACCCCTCGGTTCGGCAAGGTCTCTGACCGCAGCCGAGGACCGCAATGGCCCTCCGCCACTCGAGCCGAATCCGCGATTCGGCGGCCACGCCGGTCACAGACCGGCTTGGAGCAGTGGATTGCCGACGACAATGCCCTCGGCTACCCGGAAAGGCCGGCCTGGAGCAGTGGATTGCCGAGAGCATTCATACCATCACACGATACGTCCCTGGGTCCAATGTCAAATCGCCCAGACGGATCGCATCCACGTTGGGCATATACTCCTGGCTATCCAACACCCCCAGTGGTGTATACAGTGTCACGATGCCCGTGAGTGAGTCGTTTTCCACCACGACGGCCAATCCCAATGCGAGTCCGGCTTCATCTTCCAGAGCTACCAGGCGATGCGGCGAGAAAGCGGGGGCCGGGAAGACTGCCAACCGCCGCCATTCCACCGCGATTGGCTGAGCATGGTGGAAATAGCGTCGGAAACGCTCCGCCCGGTACATCTGGCGCGTCAATATGCCCCGCTTTTGTATGGCTTGAGAGACAGGCAACTCGATCACCCGAAAACGTCGGCTGTGACGGAGTGGGAACAGGATATGTTCCAATTCAGAATCCCGTTGCAGGGCAAAGATCATCGTCGGCCGTAGCAATTCGATCTTGGCCCGTTTCAATTCGCCTCCTCCGTGCTTCGGGTTGATCATGCCGGTGGTATCGAATACAACCGTTGTGGCTCCTTCCATATACGCTTTCCACACCAGCCGATGCGCGGCCACCACTGTCGGGAGCATGTGCCTCCTGGGTGAAACCGCTCCTACGAAGGCCCGATACACATGGCTGCCCGGAGGAAAGCGATCATCACCCGGCTCCCCAAGTGCCAGTGTCATCGTTGTCGGTGGCCCCAGACTAGCTTGTCCGATGTCGCCATCTACGAAAGCTACCTGACGATGAGCGTTGGTCCGACATAAGCGACGGTACAGATAACGCGCAAACGTTGACTTTCCCGTGTCCGGTGCGCCGATGATCAGCAGTGTACCGGTCAGTTCGGTGAATGGGATGTGCTCCCACTCTGGTGGTACGTCCAGGTCATTCCTTACATTCAAATCTACGTCTATGTCCATACGCAAAGAACTCGCACGATGATTCATTCCAAACCGGGAGAGGGCCAGACACCGCTCACGGCAGCCTCTACACACTGAGCGGGACTGCCATAGCGGACCGCCAGCCCTGTATGAGAGGGGATGTAGTATGCTCCTTTGGCTGAAGGTGTTGCCAACGTACGGAATCCAAGTTCTCGCATTGGGGCGACGACGGCGCACATATCGCTGACAACCCGTCCTCCGCAAGTCTCCAGCGCGGCCAGCAAGCCGGCCGCGGCGGCCTGCTCGCGTATCTGGCGGGCGGCTGTGATCCACAACGCCGACCGCACCCGGCGGCCATCCAATTGGCGGACGACGGTAGCGATCTCCTCTAAGCTAGCGTGGGGACAGCCGAACCATACCAGATCAATCTCTGTCACGTCGGAGTTGAGGGCCACATACGCCGACCGCAGATCGTCTGCACTGTTCACGACGATGACATCGTGACCGGGAGCCAGGATGTCAGGCCGGTCGGCCTCCGGCGTCACGCCGGCGACGTGATAGAGGGCCACGGCTCCACTGGCGGCCATTGCCGCCCCCAAGGCCTTCAACTCCGTTTCCGTGACTGTCTCCAACCCGGTGAAATATGGCACGCGTTGCCGAGCGATTTGCCCCACCCAATAGCCCAATGCGCCGAATTCGTCCAGAGAGCGGAGCGGACAGTGTACGTCTATCCGCAAAGTGGCCCGCCGATTTTCGTCCAGATGGAATCCATAGGCTGCTGTCCGCCCGATGATGGCAGCCGCCAGGGCACTTGGTCCTCCCTCCCGATTGGTACGCGCCCCCAACACCGAATTGGCATAACTGACCGCTGACGATTCCGCCCAGGCCACCGAGCTGCCCCCCGATGGTCTATTTCCCACCAGATAGGGCGTACAAGTACACGTTGTGTGCACCCCGAACCGGCGGTAGGCCTCGATCACTGCCCACTGATGGCGGGCGAAATTCTCGGAGAATCCCAACTCCCGCCAGGCCTCCAGGTCCATACCGGCCGGATTGAGCGTCGTTGGCACCCGCACCCTGGCCCCTTGATCTGCCCAATCGGTCAGGAACTCCAACCCGGCTTGTCCCAGGTTATGGTAGCTGACACCCGCGATCTGCACGGACTCAACCGGTGTCAATCGCCGGGCGTTGTAGATGTGCCCCAGGGCCACCACGATCTCCATCGCCTGTCGGGCACCAGGTCCCATCTCGCCATTCAGCATCGCCCGCTCTTCGGGCGTCAATGTTAGTTCAGTCCACATTGGTGATGAACCAGGTTCCTGCGAAATCCTCATCTCAGCCGCACGAGGATGCGCTCACAGTTGGTACAATATCCCACGCCTTCTTCCCGGAGTTGCCACTTTAGCCCTGGCGAAATAGCCATCCCACAGGCTCCACAGGAATCCTCTTTCCCTTGTGCCTCGACGACGGCCAGCCCTCCCTTGCGACGGCGCAAATCACGATAGGTCTCCACGTCGTCGGTCGAGATGCGGGGTAATAGCGCCGCGATAGCCTGTTCGAGTTCCGCGCGTTTTTCCTGAAGCGCATGGCGTTCAGTCATCAGATCGGCCTGGGCAGTCTGCCAGGCCGCCTCGACTTGCTGAAGATGCTTTTGGGCTTGTTCCAACATCCCCTCCGTTTCTTCGCGGGCGATCATCACCTCTAGAAGAGTATCCTCCAGTTTTTCCTGACGCCGACGTAGAGAGGCGATCTCGGCCTGCAAGTCGGTCAGTTCCTTGGGGTTCTTGACGTTGCCGCCGTAGAGCCGTTGTTCGGAGGCACGGATTTTGGCCGTCACACTCTGCACCTGAAGCTCTAGATCACGCTGTCGCAAGGTGTGTTTCTGGTAGCGACGCTGGCCTTCGGCCACGGCCTCGCGGGCCTGTACCAGGGCCTGACTCTCCCCCAATGCGGCCTCTACTTCTGTTAGCCGTCGCTCCACAGCATCTTTTTCGGAGTCCAATTGTTGCAGTTGATAGAGGTCCTCCCCGCGTGTTGTCGCCTTTGCCCTTGCCATAAGCGATACTCCTTGTTCCCTGGTTACTACTCAGGCCGGCAGTTGAAACCGCGTTTGAGGAACTAAAGCTGGCTGTCCACCTACGTGGACAGGCGCGTCCACGCAGGTGGAGGCCCGGCCGCGGGCTTCGTAATAGGCGATTTCAATCGCTACGCCTGGCAACCTGAGTAGTAACGTTCCCTGACCGATTTCGAGCACTGAACCCCTTATGATGATAAATCTCC
>CAZXVB010000246.1:3520-5035 GCA_964643875.1 uncultured Anaerolineales bacterium
TATGATGATAAATCTCCCTGCGTAGTGGCGGTGGCTCCCTCTGCGTCAGCTTCTTCTGTTCCCTTGGTCTTCTCTACGGTCTCCTCTACGCTCTCACATTCCGAGGCAGGAGACGTTGCTGCGGTAGTCAATGTAGCAACACCGTCTGGACGGAGTATAGTGTGTCGCAGGACGATGGCCACCACGCCAACAGCAATCAGGATGAGCGCAAAGAATTGGGCGGCAGCAATCGGGCCAATCATCCAGGCGTCGGGACGGAAGTACTCGATGAAGAACCGCCCTGTCGAATAGCCGATGATGTAGCCGAATAAGATATCTCCCTCGACCAGTCGGTCCTTGAGTTTATGGGCGGTCACGGCCAGGACGATAAATAGCAAAAGACACCAAAGCGATTCGTACAGAAAGGTGGGATGGAACAAGGTATCCGGTGGATACTTGGTGAGGTCATTGTACGGCGCGATCCGATGCGCCGGGTCAATGATCAGCCCCCAGGGACGGTTGGTAGGTGGACCATACAGCTCCTGGTTGACGAAGTTACCCCATCGCCCCACGAACTGTCCCAGTGCTAACCCCGGAGCGCCATAGTCGAGCCATCGCAAAGGGCGCAAACGCGCATACCAGGCATACAACCCGACGCCTAGAATGCCGCCGATGATGGCGCCATAGATGCCCAGTCCTCCTTGCCAGATGTACAAAATCTCTTTGGGGTTTTCTCGATAATAACTCCAACCGATCATGCCGCCTCTGGGTTCCGAAAAGACGTGATACAGACGGGCGCCGATGATGGCCAGGATGATGGCGGCGACCAGTCCGTTCCACACGTGATCCGGATTCTCACCATCCATCCGTGCTCGCCAGGATGCATAGATCGCGCCCAGCAGCACACCGGTGACAATCAACAGGCCATACCAGTGAATGCCGAAATTGGGCCCAAGATGAATCAGAATGGGGTCTACAGGTGGTTTCATCGTTTTGCTCCTCTTGAAGTATTGCGAAGCCATTCGTGTTTGCGCATTTTGAGATTATACCCCACCATAGCCAGGCTGCAAGTCTCGGAAGATCGTGGGGATTTAGAGGCAGAGATACCCAGGTCTCTTCCCCATATCTGGGGGGCTTGGCGTGCAACCCATACATATACCGATCTCACCTGCGCTCCGGCACCGTTCAACCAGCCCCAGCCCAGCATCAAGCAGATGGTGCGCATCGCCGCCAACACCTCGGCGTGGGTGATCTGGCAACCCGGAGGCTGCTTGTTAAGGTTCACGGATACGAGTGCCTTCGCAGGGGCAGAGTTGTTCATACAGGGCACAGTGCCTATCCAACTGGTCCTACCCCTGTTCAAAAGTTGCGCTTTTTCGCCGATATGAATGGTTTGACCGCTGGTTGCACAATCGTTACGTTAAGAACATTAAAAGCAACAGATAATCAGGGTGTCTAGTTTTGGGAGCAAAGCGCACCGCTCCCACCCCAGCCGCTTTGGCCGGGCTAGCAAGAACCGCCTGGGTTGCGGCAAGA
>CAZXVB010000247.1:0-5027 GCA_964643875.1 uncultured Anaerolineales bacterium
GTTCGGCAAGGTCTCTGACCGCAGCCGGGGGCTTCGGTCGGAGACCTCGCCCAACGGATGGGGGGACCTCGCCCGACGGGTGGAAGAATTTGGGTCATACAAGTTACTGATGGAGGTGGAGACAAAGATATGGAGAACTTGGTGGAGCATTTCGTGGAGTTGATCCGCCGGGCATCTACTGATTTGCCGGCGGACGTGGAGGCAGCCTTGCGGGAGGCCAAGGAGCGGGAGGCAGACGGGTCGGCGGCGGCCGGCGCTTTGACGACCATTCTGGAAAACGTGGCCCTGGCCCGTGCCAACTCAACGCCGATCTGTCAAGACACCGGTGTACCGATCTTCTACGTATTTTATCCGCCGGGGAGGGGAATAAGCACCCACCAATTCCGTCGCCAGGCCGAGGAGGCTGTGGCCGAAGCGACGCGGCGGGCCTATCTGCGCCCCAATGCAGTGGATGCCCTCACCGGCCAGAATAGCGGCAACAATCTGGGGCAGGGGTTCCCTACTTTTCACTTCGAGGAATGGGAAAGGGATGACATACGGGTTAACCTGTTGTTGAAGGGCGGTGGGAGCGAGAATGTGGGAGTGCAGTACAAGCTGCCGGATGCTCGTCTTCAGGCCGGGCGCGACCTGGAGGGGGTACGCCGGGCGGTGTTGGATGCGGTATACCAGGCGCAGGGCAAGGGATGTGCGCCGGCTATCCTGGGGGTGGCGTTGGGGTCCGACCGGGGCTATGGATACGTCCACGCCAAGGAGCAGCTCTTCCGCCCACTGGGTGACGTCAACGCTGAGCCGACGCTGGCGGCCCTGGAGGAGCGCTTGTTGCGGGAGTGTAACGAGTTGGGCGTGGGGCCGATGGGGTTTGGCGGGCGTACAACGGTCCTGGGCGTCAAGATCGGCGCTTACCATCGTCTGCCAGCCTGCTACTTCGTTAGCGTGGCCTATATGTGTTGGGCCTGTCGGCGGGCTTCGATGACGATTTATAACAATGGAGAGGTGGAGTACGACTAATGGCCAGCTACGATTTGCAAATCCCAATTTCTGAAGATGAAATCCGCCGTTTAGCGGTGGGCGACACAGTCTATTTGAACGGGGTCATTGTCACAGGGCGAGATGCGGCTCACAAATACATGATCGAGAATTTCATCCGTACCGATGGGGCGACCGATACACTGCCACCGGCCGATCAGGCGTTGTACGAGGAGTTGCGCTCCCTGTTGGCCGGTGGGGTGATCTACCATTGCGGGCCGGTGGTGCGGCAGGACGAGAAGGGAGAGTGGCACTTTGTGGCTGCCGGCCCGACGACTTCGATCCGGGAGGAACCCTACGAGGCCGACGTGATCGCTCACTTTGGGCTGCGGGGCGTCATAGGTAAGGGAGGGATGGGGCCGAACACGCTTATCGCTTGCCGGGAATATGGTGCGGCCTATTTCCACGCGGTGGGGGGGGCGGCTTCCCTGATCGCTGATGCAGTCAAAGAGGTGCTCGCCGTCCACAAGAAGGACGAGTTCGGCGTGCCGGAAGCCTTTTGGGTGATCCGGGTTGAGCGGTTCCCGGTAGTGGTGACGATGGATGCCCACGGGCGCAGCATTCACAGTGATGTGGCGGCTGACTCTCAAGCCGCGCTAGAGCGGTTGTTGGCAGGATCGTGAAAGAAAGCTACGGCTGAAGGGTAGGCGACGGGTATGAAACTCTGGAGAACGCCTTTGGATGTGGAAAAGTTCCGTGTCCCGCATGGCGAAATGCACATTCTGCTCGATCGCTGTAAGGGTTGCCAATTGTGTGTGCGCTATTGTCCCAGGGACGTGTTAGAGATGTCGGACGAGATCAACGCTAAGGGGTATCATCCCCCTCGGGCCAAACAACCGGAGCGGTGTGTGGCTTGTGGCTTGTGTGAGTTGCTCTGCCCGGAATTCTGTATCTACGTGGTGGAGGTGGAGGTGGAACGTGCCTGAACGTGGTCTATTGGAGGGGGCGTTTTTTCTCAATGGTGATGTGGCGATTGCGGAAGGGGCGATCTGCGCCGGTTGTCGCTTTTTCGCCGGTTATCCCATCACCCCGGCTACCGAGGTGGCCGAGCGTATGTCGGAGCGGTTGCCGGAGGCGGGCGGGGTATTCATCCAGATGGAGGATGAATTGGCTTCGATGAACGCAGTGTTGGGGGCAGCATGGGGGGGCGCACGGGCGATGACGGCTACCTCCGGGCCGGGTGTCAGTTTGATGTTGGAGAATCTGGGATTGGGCATTATGACCGAGACCCCTTGTGTGTTGGTGAATGTCCAACGGGGCGGGCCTTCGACCGGCCTGCCGACCCTGGTCAGCCAGGCCGACATTATGCAGGCCAGGTGGGGCAGCCATGGTGATTACGAGATCATCGCGCTGGCACCTAGCAGCCCTCAAGAGGCGTTCGATCTGACGATTATGGCCTTCAACCTGGCAGAGGAGTACCGAACGCCGGTGATGCTGATGAGTGATGAGGCGGTCGGTCATATGACCGAGCGGGTGGTGATCCCTCCCGCCGATCAGATCCCCATTTACCCGTGGCGTAAGCCGGAGCAGCCGCCTGGTCCCGACTTCCGGCTCTATGAGCGGGACGAGCGGAACATCCCCCGCCATATGCCAGTCGCCGGAATGGGGTATCGTTTTCACATCACCGGTTTGACGCACGACGAGCGGGGGTATCCGGCCACCAACGCTGCGGCCCAGGCTGAGCTGCTTCCCCGTTTGATAGCCAAGATCCGGGACAACCGCCAGGCGATCATCAAGTTGGTGGAGGATGGAATGGAAGACGCCGAGGTGGTGGTCGTTTCCTACGGTATTTCGGCCCGCACGTCGTTGTTGCCGGTACAGATGGCCCGGCAGGAGGGCATTCGAGTAGGGATGCTCAAGCTGGTGACGGTCTGGCCCTTCCCTGAGGAGCGCATCCGTGAGTTGGCTGATCAGGTGCGCGCTTTCGTGGTGCCGGAGATCAATATGGGGCAGGTCGTTCTCGAGGTGGAGCGGTGCGCGGCCGGCCGGGCGCGTGTCTATCCGGCGACTCATCCCGGTGGCGCCATTCACCGGCCGGAGGATGTGTTGGCGGTGATTCGTGAGGCAGCGCGGTGAGTCCGGGGGATGGAGCAATGACGGTGAACACAGCAGATGAGGCAGCGGAGATGAGCGAAGTAGTAGATGGAGAGCAAGACGATCTGCAAGGAGTGCCGACGCTTGAGGAGATTCAGCGTCATCCGATGGATGATTTGTTGCGTGGAGAGCGATTGCCCCACATTTGGTGCCAAGGGTGTGGGATTGGCACTGCGGTGAGTTGTTTCATAAGTGCGTTGCTGCGCTCTGGATTGGACCTCGACAAGGTGGCAGTCGTCTCTGGCATTGGGTGTACGGGGCGCGTGGCTGGGTACATCCGGCTGGATAGTTTCCACACTACCCATGGGCGGGCGATTCCCTTCGCTACCGGACTCAAGTTGGCCAACCCGGAACTCAAGGTGGTCGTATTTTCCGGCGATGGGGATCTGGTCGCTATTGGGGGAAACCATTTCATTCACGCCGCGCGGCGCAATATGGACTTGACGGTGATTTGTGTGAACAACTTTAACTACGGTATGACGGGGGGACAGATGGGGCCTACCACGCCCACAAAGGCCCGCACCAGTACCTCCCGCCAGGGCAACCTGGAGCACCCCTTCAACGTGCCCTATCTGGCGGCGGCCGGCGGGGCCACCTACGTGGCCCGTTGGACTGTACTTCACGCCCGTCGGTTGGAACGTTCCATCCATAAGGCGTTGTTGAAGCCGGGTTTTACGGTGGTCGAAGCGATCTCCCCTTGTCCAACGCTGTATGGCCGTTGGAACCGCAAGGCATATGGCAGCGACATGTTCGAGTATTATCGTCAGAAGTCGGTCATCCGCCACAATGCTCAACCCTGGGAGGTGGATATTGACCTGGCCGGGGAGATCATCTGCGGGGAATTCGTGGATATCGAGCGTCCCACCTTCCAGGATATGTACCAGAAACTCCATCCTGACGTGCACCCCAGCGAGGATTTAGGCTTGCTCCAGCGACCTCCCACGGAATTGGATGCCGGTTTCGAGGTGGCACGGTTGCCTACCTTGGATACGGAGCGGGATGTTACTCAGGTCGAGGTTGGTTCGCTCCAAACCTCTGCGGTGAGTGAGGCGAAACATACTGAGATCCGCTTGTGTGGCTTCGGTGGGCAGGGGATTATCCTGGCAGGGCTCATTACGGGCAGGGCGGCGGCGCTACACGATCATCTGGAGACGACTTTGACACAGAGTTACGGGCCAGAGTCGCGGGGTGGGGCGTGCAGTGCGGCCATCGTCATCTCCGATGGTGCTATTCTGTACCCGTATGTGACCCGTCCCAATCTGATTGCCGCTATGTATCAGGAGGCGTACACCACCTATCACGGCCAGTTGGCTGAGGGTGGCTTGTTGTTGGTGGACGCCGATCTGGTACACCCGGATCCGGACGCCGGTCAATGTGTAGTGCGCATTCCCGCCACCCGCATCGCTGAGGAGGAGTTGGGGCGGACGCAGGTGGCCAATGTCGTGATGCTGGGGGCCATCGCCGCGATGAGCGACGTGATCTCGGCCGAGGCATTGCGCCGCTCGGTGCTGGAGTCGGTACCTAAAGGGACCGAGGAGTTGAACGCGGCGGCCTTCGACCGGGGGTATGAATACGCCCGTCAGCAGAAAAGCGAGTAGAGTATGGATCGGCCTCGACGCTGTGCTTGACGTGGTTCACAAAGTCCCCTTCAGTGCGCGTAGCGCCGTAGGAGGGTGTGACCACTTGACCAATGGCTACATCGAAGTTGATGATGAAAGAGCAAGTACCGCGTCGAATGTACTCGAATTTCTGCCGTTCCACTTGGCCTGGTCTCATCGGCAGGCTGGGGGTATTTGCGCTCCAGGGCTTGGACACCCGTCAACTCATCGGTACTCATCCCCCGTTCTCCTTGCTCGGTCAGTTCGGGGGCCTGACGATACAAGGTGGACCTGGAACCGTGGGATGAA
>CAZXVB010000248.1:0-5020 GCA_964643875.1 uncultured Anaerolineales bacterium
TGGCACATATCTCCGTTTGAGTCCAGTCGAATGCCTGACCCCAGATTGTCCAAAGCCCAATGGCGTTACAACTGTCGAATAACCATCACAACCTTCCCCTGAATTTCTACATGTTGGGGATCACTGACGTAAATTGGCTGCATAGTGGGGTTGGCCGGTTGGAGCCGCACTTGACCGTCTTCCAAATAGAATCGCTTGAGAGTCACTTCCTCCCGATCCCTGAGCCAAATGGCCGCCATTTCTCCATTCTCGACGTGTTGTTGATGCCGCATAACAACGATATCTCCATCGTGGATCAGAGCATCAATCATGGAATCCCCTTGAACTTCCAGAGCATATAGCCCTTCTGGATCGCCTAGCAGATCTCGGGTCAATTCGATAGTCTCTTCTCCCATCAAGGGGAAATCGCTGGAGGGCACAGGGATCGGTTCTCCGGCCACGATACGCCCCAGCAAGGGCAACTGAACGATGTCGAGGTCGTTGGATGCTCCGGAGGGAAGCGTTGGCAATGGGGTCGGCAATTGGGAGGATAATTTCACCCCCCTGGAGATCTCTCGGTCACGCTGAATGTAGCCATACTCCTCCAAGCGATCCAGGTTATAACTCACTACTGAGGTGGAACTAATGCCGGTCGCCATTCCAATTTCCCGAATGGAAGGAGGGTACCCATTTTCTCTCAGATACGCCGCAAGAAACGTCAGAATCTTGCTCTGTCGCTCAGAGAGACCTTTTGCCATGTCCATCTCCAACCTCCAACGAACGGAAAAAAGGGTGTCAACAAAATCAAAAGTGTGTGTAACTCTGGCGGTTGAAACCGCGCCTGTGGGAGCCTTCGTCCGGCTGTCCACCGTGGACAGGCACGTCCGCGTAGGCGAACGCCCATCCGCAGGCTCGTGGTAGGCGATTTCAATCGCTGCGCCGGGCAACCTGAGTAGTAACGGGTGTGTTTCATTCAAAGCTGTTGTACGGTTGGCTCATCCTGCATCCTGCATCCTTCTCACTACTCAGAAGGCAGGCACACCCCTCAACGAGCTTTTCCGCATTATACGAGAACATACGTTCTGTGTCAAGTTTGATGATTTGGTGATCGTCCATATGTGTGGGTAATCACCGGTGACGCATGGTGCCTGCCCGGAGGGAGAGGGACACTACCGAAGCGACGCTCCAACAACCCTATGCCGTCCGCCGCGCATAGGGTTGCGCGGCTACGGAGGCGATTTTCCTGACACCTCATGGAGCACGCACGGCTCTTATCATCGGACGGCTACGAAGGCAGCTATTTGCGGGAGGCCAGCACGCGCTCGTCACCCTTCCGTCGGGTGACACCAATTTCATCGAGATACTCCAGGATTGCCTGGGCGTATTTGCGACTGGTGCCCAACATATCCCGAGTTTGCGCCAGGGTGATGCTTCCCGTCATCTCGATATGCTCCCGAATGCGCTGGCAGATTTCCTGGTATGTGGAGGACAGGAAAAGCACAGTGGGCGAGACGACAATCAAATCGCCCCGACCGATCAAGACATTCAACACGTCCTCGCCCACAGCCTCGACACATTCCTTGAACGATGGTGTGATATATGGCTGGCGATGAAAACGATCCAGGAGGGCATTCACGCGCCGTTGTTGATCGGGGGTGAAGCGAATCTGATGAGAAGGCAGACGCACGTTGGCCCCCTCGTCGGCGACGATCCCATCGGAAGTGACTCGCTCCATCAGGGCGTTGAACACCCGTGCATCCAACCGCAGTCCGCTACGCAGGGCCTCCCGTCCCACACCTATCCGCAGAGGAAATTCACGGTGGTAGGTGGACAGCAAGTCCATCATACGGCTGGTAGTTGCCTCCCACCAACTGCGGGCCGCCACGATGCGACGCCGGGCAGCCCTGGAACTGACGTCGGCCACCCCGTCGGTAGGGTCACCCAGCAGGATCGCTTCTCCAGAGGTCAATAATTGCGTCAGAGCCTCGGCTGTATCTTCTTGCGATCCAATGGGCTGGAGATCGCTAATGCGTGTTGGCCCAGATCGCTCCAGGGTCTGGAGCAAGATCTCCGCCGGGCTGCCTTGGGCCAGCGTATTCAATCGCCGGATGACTTCCGGACGAAAACGACGATGCTGTCGCCCAGGGTGGGGATCCACGACCACGCCTCCGCCCACCGTCGCCGGCGGCGATGGGATGCGAATGATGAACCGGTCTCCTTTGACCAATGGGATGGGGTTCTGAAGACGAATCTGCACCCAGCCATCCTGGCCCGGCTCCAACTTTTCGAGTCCCAGCAAGCGCAGCCGGCCCAGTGTCTCGGCAGCGCCGGAGAAGAACTTGACTTGCGTGTTATGGGTCAAGGCGCGCGGAGCATCGGGCAGGTAGCGCAGGCGGGCATCTACCAGGACCGTCGGGCGGAGCCATCCGGGGGTCGTGACCACATTCCCGCGCTGGATGTCGTCCTTGTGGACGCCGCTGAGATTCATCGCCACCCGACTACCAGGCGCGGCCCGCTGGGATTCCCGTTTATGGGATTGCAGCCCCCGCACGCGGGCCTTCAACCCCTGAGGGAGGATCTCGACCTCCTGCCCCACTTCGAAATGGCCGCCGGTGAGTGTACCGGTGACCACCGTGCCGAACCCACTAACGGTGAAGACCCGATCCACCGGGAGACGGGGACGACCGTGGTCTGGGCGGGGTTCCGTCGAAGCGAGCACGTTCTGTAAGACTTCGACGAGGCGATCCAGCCCCTGACCGGTGCGGGCAGAAACGGGCACGATCGGCGCACCAGCCAACACCGTTCCGGCCAATGTTTCGGAGATGTCGGCCATCACCAACTCGATCCATTCCTCGCTTTCGGCCAGGTCAGTTTTGGTCAGGGCGATGAGGCCATGCTCGACCCCAAGCAGGTCCAGAATCGCCAGATGCTCTCTGGTTTGCGGCATCACCCCTTCGTCGGCAGCGACGACGAACAAAGCGGCGTCAATCCCTCCCACACCGGCCAACATGTTTTCGATGAAATCTCGATGGCCGGGGACGTCCACGATACCCACGGATTCGCCATTGGGCAATGTGATCCAGGCGAACCCCAGGTCTATGGTCATTTCGCGTTCCTGTTCCTCCCGCAAACGGTCTGGATTGATGCCGGTGAGGGCGTACACCAGCGTAGATTTGCCGTGATCGACGTGGCCAGCTGTACCAATGACGTGCATAGGGCCTTCCTTTACTCAATCCTTTTGTGATCGGCCGTGGAGGATGTTCAACTGAGGGTCAATAGGTGCGACGAGCGTTTCATAGATATCCTGGGCGGCTTTGAGGAAGCTGACCGCATCGGCCCGCAGAGATCCCCACATAGCGGCGATTTGATCGTGATGTAGCTCGGTTATCTGTTGCAGTGTCTCGATCTGTTTTTCAAAGTTAGTATCAACTTGCTCTTGCTGCCGCCATTTTTCCTCAGCGATCACATCCCGTTTTTTCTGATTCTTGCTTTGTTCAGCTTGCCATTCTGTCCAACGACGTTCTATCTGCTCATTGAGCAGACGCTGTTGCTCTACCATTTCGTCCTGCCGGCGCTCGATGCGCACCTTAAATTTTTCCAATGCGGCCAGGCTGCGTTTAACTTCCTGCTGCTGCTCGATGAAACCCTGGGTCTGACTTCGGAGCCGTTCCAATTCCTGCGCCACCTGCGCCCCCTGGTCGAGGTATTGGCGCATCTTTTGTTCCCGCTGGAAATCGGAGACCCGTAACTCCTCGATCGGCTGTTCGTATTTCTTGGTCTCTTCGATGGCCACCTCGATGCGTGCACGTTGCTTTTGGATTGCATCTTCCAGCAACAACAGCTTTTTATTTAGAGGATCCAAAGACCCACGTAGTTCGGGCAGGTCTTGTTCCAACTCGGCGATGCGCCGGTTATCGGCCCGCCGTTGCTCTTCCAGATATACGACTACCTTCATCCGTTCTTCGACTCGCTTGGAAAGATCCATCACGGTCACATCCAATTGTTGCATCAATTCGTTCAAGCGCCGTTGTTCCGTCTGCACCCCGGTGATGCTCTCAGCGTATTTGGGTAGAACGTGCAACTCACCTTCCAGGCGATTCAGGTTGGTGATGAGTGCTTCGTATTCGATCCGTCGCAAGCGTTCGGCTTCGGCGATCTCCTTGCGGCGGGCTTCATCCCGCTGGTCCACCTGGAAGAGCAACTCTGCCTTGTAATTTGAGACCATCTGTTCAAACTCGGCGACCCGGGAGAGCACCCCCTGGATTTCTGACAAAGCAGCCCGCAAGTCTTGAATCTGATTCGCCTGTTGAGTAATGGACTGTTCCTGGGATTGCAGCCGTTCCTGGAGAACGGCAATGGTTGCCTTGTCCTTGCGGCGTTCTTCATCCAACCATTTGATGGTTTGTAATGCCTGAGTCAACTCTACGGGCTGATTGGCTTTCATTGCCATTATTGTCCTCCCTCAACACGGATATCCAAATCGTCGTGTGCGTGTAGACGCGGAAACAGATTCAGTATTTGAGAAGTATCTACTCAGACATAGCTCGGATGACACGGATTCTGCAGATTTCCATAGATTTTTCTGAACCGGACACCGACAGGCAGCTATGGGATGCAAACTGGTGCCGATTTTACTCACTTTGTCTGCGTGCACTTGAAATTTACGGGTCAACGTGGATTCGTGGGGTAAGCCAGCCTCCCGCAGGTTCATACAGGCTTGGCCAACGCAGAAACTGCGGCAAACGGGGCGGTTTACCAGGGATCAGGCGTCCTCATCCTGCGGGAGGCTCGTCCCTACCCCTCGAATCCGTGTAGAGCCAAATTTCCTGGAATCTGCGTCTATTCCGTTCGATCCGTTTTAATCCGTGTGCTATTTTTCGCCCTGTCTGGGTAGTTACGAATTACGATGGTGGGGCAGCCTTTCCAGGCTGCTGGCAGGTTAGAAGACCTGCTCCACAGCTCAGTTTTCCCAAGTACTGATTATTCGGTAGTGTCCCTGGACAACTAAGATAATTGATGGCATACTATCAGTAGAAACAAC
>CAZXVB010000249.1:0-1170 GCA_964643875.1 uncultured Anaerolineales bacterium
TTCGCAAACGGCCAAAAGCGTTCAACACCCGCATCACGCGCCCCTGGTTGATCTGGGCGAGCAAACCCTTATACATTTGAAGTTCTTGCCAGAGATTGTAAGCACGCTGCTTGGCTTCCTGCTCCTGCACCCAGCGGTAATACGCGCTCAACCCATCAAGCGGTGTTTCCCCGGCCGGGACGGCCTTTGCCGGGCCTGGGCCGCCAGGGTGTTGAAAATCAAGAGGGTAACCCCACACCGCCATTTCGGGGCCACAGATATCAACCAGCGTTTGCTTTTGCTCATCCGGCCAATCTACCGCAAAAATAAAATCGCCAACCTGCCTGTCGGGAAAAGCCGTGTTCTCGCGTGTGGACTTGAACACACCGGCAACTTCCTCAGACCATTGGGACGCCCCCAGAAAATCGGTCACCTGGCACGCCACCCCACCCGGATCGGACACGATGTGTTCTTGTGCGACCTCGATGTAGCGCCCCGCAATCAGAGGCCGCAACTGACGCCACATTTTCATCACCTTGACCCAGTTCTCGCACGTGTAGCGACACACAAATGCCGTGTCGATATTGCCATTGCGCTCTCTCGACACATAATTGATGGTCGAATGAACGGTCGTGATGGCATTGCGCTTCATAAAAATGAACTGAGCCTTGGGGAATATCTCGGCCAGCATCGGGGCGACCAGGACCGGGTCCAGGCCTGGTGACTTGCTCACCCACCGCACCGTCTCTGGTGGCAGCAAGTCGCGGTGAAAACGGTCGATCAACAGCGCCACCTGCTTTTCCAGCAGATGGTTGCGTCCGGCTCCCAGGGTGAAAATATCTTGGCGCAAGTAGGCTTTATAGGCGGGGTCGCGCCACCAAGCGAACGGCTTGATCAAATCGTACCATAGATGGCCCTCTGGAAAGCCCAAAAAGCTGGCCACACGTAGCGCCCGCCACATGATCGAAGTGCCGGTGCGCTGGCGACCCAAGATGAAAATCGGATCAAGCTGTTGCCAGTTCTCCTCGATTCCTTCAAAACTCATAGTGCTCATTTATGCTTCTTTCTCGTAATCTGCCGCCAACGGCGCTGGAGGCCAGTCATCAGGCGCATCACCCGTCCCTGCATGATGACCTCGATGTGTTGTTCAAGCTGAACGATGTAACGGTCTCGATCGGCGATCTCTGCTTT
>CAZXVB010000249.1:1270-4998 GCA_964643875.1 uncultured Anaerolineales bacterium
CGATGTGTTGTTCAAGCTGAACGATGTAACGGTCTCGATCGGCGATCTCTGCTTTCAAATGATTCAAACGAGACTCCAAATTGGAAAGTTGCCGTTCGGCCAAAACAAGTTGCTCTTCGTAACGCCGTACAGCTTGTCGGAGACTATCAATTTGCTCTTCCCGATTACGCAGGTGACGCTGCGCCTCGCTTGCATATCTTATGACGCCCGAGAGGAAAACACTGGAAAGCTCATTTGTGCTGACCGGTGAATCACTAAACTGCTGGTGGATAACATCCAATGTAGCCCATAACTCGTCTGCTCGCTGTTCGGGCGTGTAACGCGCATATACCGTGCGCCGGGCGGCCTCTCCCAGCGCCCGCCTACGGTCAGAGTGGTCAATCAGCACCCGCAAGGCCTCACTCCACTCGTCCGGCGACGCAACCAGCAGTCCATCACGCCCCTGAGTGATAGCGTGCTCAAATGCCCCCACACGGCTGGCGACGGTCGGCACACCCACCAGCGCCGCCTCGACGAACTTGATTTCGCTCTTGGCCTGACAAAAGGGATTGTCCATCTCCAGCGGGGCCAGGTTGATGTCGGTCTGAGCGATGATCCACGGCAACTCGCGCCAGTTCATATAGGGCGTGCGGCGAATGCGGAGCTGGAACGCCTCGAAAGCCGGACCTAGATCCAAATACCCACCAATATGCAGGCAGACCTGTGGGTAGGTCGCCATAATCTCCGTCAACGGGCCGGCGATGGTCGCAAAATCACGGTTGTGCGAGTTGGTGCCACTGAAATAGCCGAGCACGACGGGGCGCGATGGGACCTCCTGGTCCTCTTGGCCCTCTTGGTCTTCCTGATGTAGCCGTTGCTGCCGCTCGTCCCAGGCTTGCTCAGAGAGGCGGAACATCTCGGCACTGGGCGCGTTGCGGTGGACAAAGGCCAGCTTGCCCCGCTTCCGCGCCTCCTCCGCCAGAAACTCGGTGCTGGTAAGGACACAGTCACTATGTCGGAACGTCTCGTTCAGCCGGGCCAGGTCGGCCCGAAAACGATGTGCCTTCCCCGGAGCAAGGGTATCCAAAAAACCAATATACACTTCCATATCGGGATCGAACACCAGATCGTCGCTCTCGAAGACAACCGGTTTGCCTTGCGCGCGTGCCAACGCTATGAGTAGCTCTATCAGTGGACTGAAAGGCACGCGGTGGAGCACAACCAAATCACATTCGAACACATCACTCAGCATTTGCGGGTCGTCGTCCTCTCGCAGAGCCGTCCCCACCCCTTTTAAGGCCAACTGCTCCTGATGATGAAGGCAACGATAGCGGCGCGTATCCCCACCAATGCCACTCACGAATAAGACTTTGTTCATAGCCGTTCTCCAACCAATTCCGGCGGCAAATCGAGGATCGTCTCGCCCTTGGTGGCGTACACATAACACTCGACCGGGCGGTCTAGCCCCACCAACTGGTAATGTGTGGCATTGACATTAGCGTTGACCTGTTGCACATAGCGCCCCAACACCTCCAACCGGCGATTAACCTCACCAACCAACCGATCGAGCAAAGGGTACACAAAGAAACGCGCGACGGTCGTCTTGGCACTGCCAAACAGTCGCCCCACCGTGCCAGGCAGGCGTGACGGCAGACGCGGGTCATAACGCAGCGGTCCAAGAGCGAGCGAACCGGGGTCAGACCAGGCCACGTTCCGCCACAACGGCTTCGCCATCCGTGGATTCTCACCCGCGTGGGGAGCCGAGAATCCAAAATAGTCCAAAAAGAACCCCAACAAGCGTGGATGGTAGAAAGTTACGTGCCCAAAATGCATATAGAAACTTTCCAGATGCGGATAGAGCGCCCGCACATTGGGCGTGATCAACACAATGACACCGCCTGGACGAAGCGCCTCGAAAGAGAGGCGCACCAGTTCCATCACTTGCTCATAGGGCAAGTGCTCGACCAAGTGCGCCGAGAAGACACCACCCAGACTGTTTGGCTCGACCTGGCGAAGATAATCAAATATGTCACCACAAGTCACAGGGATGTCCTGCTCTTGCGCCTCAGCGCAGCAGGCAGGATCCTTGTCTACGCCCAGTGCCGAAATGCCGTGTTCGAGCAACATTTGAACGAAATCCCCATGCCCACAAGCCAGATCCACCACCGGCCCCAGCGAATGGGAGTGAATGAAAAAAGGGATATAGAAGTCCTTGATCCGGCGTTGTACTTCCGGTGTAGATCGAATGTAACGCAAAAAAGCGTCATCCAGGTCTGGATACCCATCCATAACAATGCCCCACTTCACGCCAATTACACGTGTATGATCACGCATCGGGGCACAAAGCGCCCCCAAACCGCATCCGAACCTGCGTGAGGATCGAAATATCGGGTAGTGAGCACTAAATCACCGGTAATTGCCAGCGACCGGGTAGGCGCACTACACCTAACGCATCCCACGGTGTACGCGGCTGCACCGTGAAATCAAAAGCTCGGTAGAGGCCGTCGAACTGATGCGAAATCGTCTCGTCGTACACAGCGACGGTCAACTCGTAATGTCCTTTCATCAACAGCAAGCTGTCAACGATATAATCTAGATAACCATCGCCCTGCAGCATCGGTATCGTCAGACCGTCTGTATAGGTATTCGGCCCGCTGACATGCAAATCGTCATCGCGGTAAAGCCCAATGCCGAACACTGGCCGCTCAACCCGTTCCGCCGCATGGTAGTGCAATCGCACCGTCATCGAGTCGCCCGTGCGAAAGGTGTGCACAGCATTCCCGTGAACATCCAAGAACTCCACCTCAGTAATCCGGATCTCACCCGTGCCACTACGCCTCCTCGCCCCTTTCGTTTTCGCTTCCTCATCCCTATGAGAAGCCTGCTCCGAACGACTCTTTTCCAATCGCACTTGGTCCTTCTCGTTGACCCATTGCAAATAACGATCTGCGACCTGATGGGAATCGCCGTCCAACTGAACAAGACCATCCTCCAACCAAACGGCCCGGTTGCACAAACGAGCGGTGGCATCCAGGTTATGGGAAACCATCAAGATCGTCACGCCCTGCTGGCGCATATCGTAGATGCGATCCAGACACTTGCGCTGAAAGGCACTATCGCCCACCGCCAGAATCTCGTCCACCAGCAGGATCTCCGGGTCAACGTTGACGGCAACTGCAAAGGCCAGGCGCATATACATCCCTGAAGAGTAGTGCTTGATCGGCACGTCAATGAACGGTTCCAACTCCGAAAAGGCAACGATGGCATCGAAACGACGCCGCATACCTTTGTGATCGAATCCCAGCACCGCACCGTTGAGATAGATGTTCTCACGGCCGGTGAGGTCCGGGTGAAAGCCGGCCCCCAACTCGAGCAAGGCAGCCACCTGTCCATTAACCATCACACGGCCACTGCTCGGCTCCAGGACACGGGCGACCAATTTTAGCGCCGTGCTCTTGCCAGCCCCGTTGGGGCCGATCAACCCCACACTCTCCCCCCGCTCCACGGTAAAGCTGACCTCCTTCAAGGCCCAAAACTCCTCCTGAGAATCGCCAGAGAGGTGAGCACGAGAATGAGGATCGTTGTGTCTTCGAAACAAGCTGAGGGCCAACTCCTGAAACGAACGCGGGCGCTCCTTATGAAGTATGAATTTCTTCGATACGCGATCGAACCGAATCGCCATCTGGGATGTAATACTCATCGCTCCTCTCAAGGATCACTGGGACTAGCGCGTTTCAGGGCACAAAATG
>CAZXVB010000250.1:0-4997 GCA_964643875.1 uncultured Anaerolineales bacterium
AATCCGCGACTCGGCGGCCACGCCGGTCACAGACCGGCTTGGAGCAGTGGATTGCGGTCCACGGCCGGGCTTCGGTCGGAGACCTCGCCCAACCAGATGTCTTCCTGATGACAGCGTCATTTACGCTTGCCTGTGTCCTGTCATCCGGACTTCCACATATTCTAGCCGGGATCCAATGATATTACGCACTCCAGGCATCCGGGTTGCAATCCGAACGCCGGGATATGGGTATCAGCCATCCTCCGTCGAGGATGGCTGGGGATTCTTCGCCTGGGCCTCTGATCCCATCTCCCGAAAGTGCTCTACCGCGGCAGCAATGAACGCGCTGAACAGGGGATGAGGACGATTGGGACGCGACCGAAACTCTGGATGAAACTGACTACCCACCATAAAGGGATGATCGGCTAACTCGGCGATCTCGACCAGGCGGCCATCAGGCGATAGCCCACTAAAAAGCAGGCCAGCTTTCTCCAAGAGCGGCCGATAGGCATTGTTGACTTCGAAACGATGACGATGTCTTTCCTCGGTCCTGGTGCATCCGTAGGCCGCCGCGGCTTTCGTCCCCGCCACCAGGCGGCATGGATATAAGCCCAAGCGCATCGTCCCCCCCAGGTCCACCACACCGCGTTGGTCAGGCATCAAATCAATCACAGGATGAGGTGTGCGCGGATTGAATTCGGTGCTGTTGGGTTCCTCACTTTGCAGCATCCAGCGGGCCAACTC
This sequence comes from uncultured Anaerolineales bacterium, assembly GCA_964643875.1. Lineage (GTDB taxonomy): Bacteria > Chloroflexota > Anaerolineae > B4-G1 > B4-G1 > CAZXVB01. Next base: position 724 of record CAZXVB010000250.1, read on the forward strand.
GATAATCATCACCTGCAATCCCAGGCATAGCCCCAGATACGGAACACGGTTCTCCCGCGCCCAGCGAGCGGTCAACACCTTACCTTCGACACCGCGCTCTCCAAAGCCGCCTGGCACGATCACGCCCGCCACGCCCGCCAACTCATCCCACCCACGCCCACGCTCTAACATTTCCGAACTGATGTAGCGGACATCCACACTCCAATTTTGGACAAGTGCGGCATGGCAAAGGGCTTCACGCACACTAATGTAGGCATCGCGCAACTCGACATACTTGCCTACGATGGCCACCGGCAACACAGGCTTCGAGGCCCGCATGCGGGCAACCAACGTGCGCCACTCCTCCAAGTCTGGTGGGCCAACATCCAATCCCAACCGCTCTACCACGAAATCGTCCAAACCGGTGGCCTCCAGGAGCAAGGGGATTTCGTACAGGTACGATGTCGTCACCAATGGAATCACCGCCCGGCGTTCCACGTCACAGAAGGAGGCGATTTTATCACACAGGGCATCGTCTACTGGGTGATCGGCCCGCGCAATGATCCCATCAGGCTGGATGCCAATGGAACGCAGTTCCCGCACGCTGTGCTGGGTCGGTTTCGTTTTCAATTCACCGGTCGCGCCCACATAGGGCAAGAATGTGACGTGAATGTAGAGTGTATGCTGAGAGCCAACGTCCCATCGCATTTGCCGGAGAGCTTCCAGGAACGGCAACCCTTCGATATCCCCGACCGTACCTCCCACCTCGACGATCACCACATCAGCCCCACTCCGTTCACCAACAAGCATAATCCGGCGCTTGATCTCGTTGGTAATGTGCGGGATTACCTGGATCGTTCCACCTAAGAAATCTCCACGGCGTTCTCGGGCGATGACTTCGGCATACACTTGACCGGTGGTGACGTTGCTGTCTCGGCTCAGAGATTCGTCAATGAAGCGCTCGTAATGACCCAGATCGAGGTCCGTCTCAGCGCCATCGTCTGTTACAAACACCTCGCCGTGCTGATAGGGCGACATTGTGCCCGGATCTACATTGATGTAGGGGTCCAGTTTCTGAATCGAGACCCGCACCCCGCGGGCCTTCAGCACTCGTCCCAAAGAAGCCGCAGCGACCCCCTTCCCGACACTGCTGATCACCCCACCTGTGCAAAAGATGTATTTACGCGTTGTCGTTGTCATAGCTCAACTCAAGAAATCAGGGAGCGCCACGTCAGTGACCCTCCCCGGTGTATGTCTTCTATGATGATTTGCTGTGGCCAGTCTCTGATCACACCGCCAACCCGTTGCGGCGGGGACGGAACGGGCAGACAGCAACCACAATTACAGACAAGTCCCCTGTAACGATCACAGAAGGGCGGTCAGGTCCTCTACAACCCGCCGCATATCCAGAAACACCAACCCGAGTTTGGCTTCTTCTCGGGCCAATGCGGTAAGCACGGCTTCTTCGCCCACAGACATCAGAATAACATACCCCATCTTTCCGCGCACGTACACCTGATCCAGCAGCCCTCGCCCCAATTCTCCCGCGATCCGCTCTCCCAGGGAGATCATCGCTGCTGACATCGCCGACACCCGGTCTTCCTCTACGTTGGGGGGCAATGCTGAAGCCATGATCAACCCATCCACACTGACTACCGCCGACGCCTCTACGTCCGGTGTCGTGGCTTGTAGTTCCCGTAGCCGTTCCACAATCAATTCAGCGCGTGATTTTGCCATTCATCGCTCCTTGCTGCCCGTTTTTCCCTCTCTTCGCCAAAACTTTCTTAAACACTATAGCACATTTCAAGGAAGGCGTCAAATATAGCGCCTTCCGACGACAACAGCGATCACCTCCCGCCCTGGTGGGGCACGGTCGGCTAGCCACAACAGAGATATCTCTTGCTTTTCCTCGCTCCCACGCCAGAGCGTAAGTAGGAATAGACAAACGCACAACGGTTACCTTCGCGAGACTGGCCGGTCAATAGTGAATATTGACCAGCGTGCCCACGGAAGCCCAATTGAAGAGCCATTGGGCCTCCGAAGTCGGCAAGTTGATGCAACCATGGCTCATTGGATGTCCAAAGTTGTTGTGCCAGTACGTGCCATGAAGACCGTATCCCCGATAGAAGTACATCGTATACGGCACGTTGGGCAAGTAGTATCCCGGTCCACTCATCAGCGTCGAGACGTATTTCACATAAATCCGAAACTGCCCCGTCGGCGTCGGGGTCGCCGGCAGGCCAGTAGAAGCCAGAGTGCTGCGCACGGCTACGCTCCCTTCATAAGCGGTCACCCGTTGGACACTGAGGTCCACGTCAATCCAGCGCCCTGACGTGGGGGGCGTGACAGGAGGCGACGGCAGCGGGGTGGTCGTCGAGCCTGCTGAGGGAATACGCAATACCTGCCCCACGTAAATCAGGGAAGGATTGCGAATGGTGTTGAATTGAGCCAGGGTCCACACCGATATCCCATATCGCAATGCAATCGCCGACAAGGTATCACCGGGGCGGATCACGTAGGTCCCAGCCGATGGCGCCGGGGAAGATGATGCCCCGCCCGCTCCAGGGATCGTCAGCCGTTGTCCCACGTAGATATGATTGGGGTTGGCGATCCCGTTAGCCGCGGCCAACGTTTGATAGGTCAAGCCATACCGGAGCGCAATACGATACAGATTCTCCCCTGGCCGGACCACGTGTATTCCTGCCGAATTAGCGCCTCCCCCAGGCCCACCAGAAGAGCCATCACCTGAGATAAACAATCGTTGTCCTACGTATAGGAGCGCGGTGGGACTCAATCCATTCGCCGCGGCCAGGGCGCTCACCGTTACACCATAGCGCTGGGCAATACGATACAAACTTTCACCGGGCTGCACGATATGCGTGGTTCCAGTCTGTGCCCATGCCGGTTCGACGACTATGGACAAGATGAACAAACACGTAATGAGCAATAAACTCACTCGGTGAGCAGGCGAATGACCCATTTCTTTCTCCTCCCGGTGTCGAGCGGCGGATTGTGTTCGACCGCATTTGCCCTCAGACACACCACAGGGCCGTCTGAGGATGGCTCAGATACTCAGCTCCGTCGGGAGTGACCAGGACGTCTTCCTCACAGCCGATGTATCCCCGATTCGGAACCCGAACACCCAATTCGATGGCGAACGTGTTGCCGACTTCGACCGCGCCCTCAACGGACGTGCCATATCGTTCCCAGCGCGGTCCCAATACCGTCGCGCCATCGTGGGCACTGCGACCAATGTGGTGACCAAACGCATGCATGTATTCGGGGTAACCGGCCTCTACCAGAGCCTGACGGGCGGCTTGGTCCACCTGCCACCCCTGAACACCGGGGCGGAGCGCGGCCCGACCCGTTTCCAGGGCCGCGCGGGCAGCATTCCAAGCGGCGACAACTTCCGGCGGAGGCGATGTCTCGCCTTCTTCGAACAGATACCAGGTACGTTGAAGATCGGAAACGAACCCCTCCCGTTTGATCCCAAAGTCTACCTGGAGGAGCTGTCCCCGTTGGGTAAGAAAATCGCCAGGCATCGCGTGTCCTATGGGCGCATCCGGCCCGGGGGTGACAATGGGACAGTAATCCTCTCCCCACGCGAATGAAATTTCCGGCCCCAGCCGGGAAACGGACTCGCGGAACCAGGCGGCGATCTGGCAAGCGGTCAAGCCGGGGCGGATCTGTGTCCCAATCCGTTGGAAGATGTCCTCCGTATCGCGGATCGCCGCCTGGATCCGTTCGATTTCGATCGGGGACTTGTGGCCCCGCAATGCCGCGACGATCTCTTCAGCGGAGACCAGGCGATCAGCATATTCCGTATCGGCGATCATTTTAGCCAACAGGCGGAACATCCCATAGGTCAACCCATCGGCGGAGGGGTCGTGTTCGGAAAAATTGAGTGCTATCTTGCGAGGCGCGAAACGAGACAGATGCGTCAGGAAGGGTTCGCGAATAGAATGATCGTAGCCAACAACATCCGTATACCCCGCGATCCTTTCCACGTTGGGCGCGTCATACCGCCCAACGATTGCCACTCGTTCACCACTTCGATGGATCATCAACACCGATTGCCAGGTCAGGTCAAGCCCCAACAACAGGTCTAGACAAGGGTCCCGCACCTGGCTGGTTTCTCGCGCCAATATCAACCACAGATCAACATTTTTTTCTTGCAAAATCCGTACCGCTTGATCCAATTTTTCTCGCACAATTTCGAAGTCCGTTGATTTATTCGTTGGCATTTGTTTCTCCAGATAGTTGATGAGTCCGTTACCACTCAGGCCAGCGGTTGA
>CAZXVB010000251.1:0-4983 GCA_964643875.1 uncultured Anaerolineales bacterium
GGCGAACGCGCGATACCTACCATTCCCCAGCCACTCTTTCGACCGGGTGTTGATGTTCGACCTGGTAGAGCATCTGCATCCCTGGGAGTTGCGCCAAGCTCTGGCAGAAGTCCGTCGTGTGTTGCGCCCGGAGGGCAAGTTGATTGTGCATACTGCACCCAACGTGTGGTACGACCGATACGCTTATCCATTGGTCCGCTGGGTACGTACTCTTATGGGACAGGGGGATCGGTACCCACGTGATCCACGGGCCATTATTCCGGACAATCTGGACGTGCACGTCAACGAACAGAGCCTTCTCAGCCTGTGGCGGGTGTTGCGAGAGGCCGGTTTCCGCGCGCGGGTATGGCTCGACACTCCGCCTCAACACCGTGATGAAGGCCCTTTATTTCGAGTTGCCCGCTACGTTCTGTTCAACTGGGTGCCTTTTCGGTGGTTCTTCGAGCGCGAGGTATTCGCCGTGGCCTGGCGGGGAGAGGAGTAACTGCGAGGGGCATGAAGGATCGCCGACCGGTTGACGAACTTTCCATCGAGGAACTGGAGGAGATACTCCGTGTTCGCAAGCGGGATGCCCGCCTGGAGCGTCTGCGCCGGATGGGGAAAGGTGCCCAGTGGGAAAGTCGGGACCCCCTGGCTCCCCCCTCGGCGGATGTTTCTTCCCCCCCGTCGCTGTTGCCGGAGAGCCATCGGCGTTTTTCCAATGTGGGGGAGACGGCGCACTATCGCCCCCGGGCAGTGCCTGAAATCGAGGATGGCAAAAGTAATGAGGGGGGCGTTCCCGATACGCCGAGTGAACCAATTCGCGAGCGACGCCCCATTCGATGGGATTGGGTGCGTGACAAAGGGCTGTTGGTGATCGAGTTGGCCTTGGTCGTGGGGTTGGCCCTGGTGTTCCTGAGTTCACTCCAGGTGCTCCAGACCCTGGAGGCCGAGTCCAGACAGATTCAACAGACGCGATTGCCCACACTCCCGCCTCCCACAGCCACGCCGTTGATCCCGGTCGTGTTGCTGCCTGGTGGACATACGCCACCCGATTCACCAGGCGGGCCGGCTCCAGAAGAGATCCCGGCCCACTTGCGTCACCTGGTGGAAGCCATCACTCCACTGCCGTTGCCTACGCCGGGGCCGGAACAAGCGGTTCGCATTCGCATCCCGGCGATTGGCGTGGATGCGCCGGTGGTGGAAGGAGATGATTGGGAGTCTCTGAAACAGGGCGTGGGCCATTATGTCGGGAGTGCCAATCCAGGAGAGCGGGGAAATTGTGTGCTCTCGGCCCATAATGACATCTATGGGAAGATCTTTCGAGATTTGCCTGACCTGGAGTTGGGAAGCGAGGTCTTCGTTCACACGACCGGTCAGGTATATCGTTATGTGGTCTCCCAAAAGCGGATCGTAGAGCCGACCGAAGTCAGTGTGTTGGCGCCGACTTCTAGCCCGGTGTTGACGCTCATCTCGTGCTACCCGTATGGCATTGACACCCATCGCATTGTCGTGGTGGCTACTTTGGAGCCATGAGATGGTTTACGGCTCTCTCACCGGATATGGCCTGATCTGGTTATCATCAAATCTGAGGAGGAACAAGAGTATATGGCGAAGAAAGCACGACGTGTTCGAAGGAAACAGGGAGGGGCAGTCCGTTTGTCGCCTGCTCAAATGGTGCGTCCGGTCGAGCAGGACCGGGTTGCGGCAGTTGCTTCTGTGGCCGCTCCGGCCAGAGGGGTGAAGACAACCGGCGTGCGCCGGGAAGGAGTGAATTTGCAAGAGGAATATCAGTACGTGGTTGCCGACCTGAAACGGATTGGCATACTGGCTTTGATTATGCTTGGGATGTTGATCGGTCTGGCGCTGGTGTTGACGTAGCTGGAGACGCTCGACGAGCTGGCTTTTTTTCGTGCATCCTCTGCGTATTACAACCGGGCTTTTACGACCGGTTTGTTTCCACTCTCGACCGCACCGTTGCCTACTGCTCCACTTTCCATAGGCCAATCGGCCTGCTCCGAAACGGCCGGACTTCGGTCGGAGACCTCATCCAACGGGTGGGGAGACTTCGCCCAACGGATGGGGAGACTTCGTCCAACGGGTGGGGAAACCCCTCGGTTCGGCAAGGTCTCTGACCGCAGCCGGGGGCTTCGGTCGGAGACCTCATCCAACCAGATGTTGCAAGGCAGTTTCGCTGGTGGGGGAATACCCCGCCTGGCAGGGAGCGGTCTGGCCACATCCGAGTGGCCGGCCGCTTTTAATTCGGGCAACTTAAGATATAATGGGGCATCGTGGGGGCTTGTGTAGGCTCTCGGATTTTTCATTTGTATGATGTATGAACACAGAACATTTGAGGAGGGTTCGTATGGACTTATTCGAAAAATGCCAACAGTTCACCGCTGCGGCCGAGGTGAGAGAAGCTGGCCTCTATCCATACTTCATTCCCTTGACGAACAGCGAAGGGAACGAGGCAATGGTTGGAGATCGCCGCTTGATTATGATCGGCTCCAACAATTACCTGGGGCTGACGACCCATCCCAAGGTACGGGAGGCCGCCATGGAAGCCATTCACCGCTTTGGTACCAGTTGCACCGGCTCTCGTTTCCTGAATGGGACGTTAGATATGCATCTGGAGTTGGAACGACGATTGGCAGAGTTCGTCGGGATGGAAGCGGCATTGGTCTTCTCCACCGGTTACCAGACGAACGTCGGAACCATCTCTTCCCTGGTCGGGCGCAACGATTTCGTCATCACGGATAAGGATGACCACGCCAGCATTGTGGACGGCTGCCGTTTGTCTTTTGGCACGATGCGCCGATTCCGACACAACGACATGCAGCATCTCGAGACTGTTCTGTCGGGCCTGCCGGAGGAGGCCGGAAAGCTGGTTGTCGTGGACGGGGTCTTCAGTATGGGAGGGGACATCGCACCTCTGCCGGATATTATCGCCTTGTGCCAGAAATACGGCGCTCGGTTGATGGTGGACGATGCCCACGCGATGGGCGTGCTGGGGAATGGGCACGGCACTGCCGCCCACTTTGGTGTGACCGATCAGGTGGACCTGGTGATGGGGACGTTCAGTAAATCGTTTGCCAGCCTGGGGGGCTTCATCGCCGGCTCTGCTCAAGTGATTGAGTACATTCAGCACACGGCTCGCTCGCTGATCTTCAGCGCCAGTATGCCCCCGGCCAATGTGGCGGCAGCTATGGCGGCCCTCGAGGTGATGCAAGAAGAGCCGGAGCGGATCGCACGGGTCAACCAGATCGGACAACGGATGCGGGACGAGTTCCGTCGCCTGGGTTTCAACATCGGCAATAGCCAAACGCCCATCGTGCCGGTCATCATTGGAGGGGACGAGCGCACATTTATGACCTGGAAGGCGCTTTTCGAGGCGGGGGTCTACACCAACCCGGTGATCTCGCCGGCTGTGCCGCCGGACCTGGCCCTTTTGCGCACCAGCTATATGGCTACTCATACGGATGAGCAATTGGAGCGGGTTGTGGCTGCGTTTGCAGAAGTTGGACAGGCGCTGGGCGTGATCGGGACGGACTGACGCGCAAGACCTGCCCCCACCAGATGACGCGTGGGGATAACGACGGGGAGAGACGGTATGCAGGCATTTTCATTACCACAGATTGTCGTTAAGCTCATCGTGTTATTTCTTGGTATCCCGATCCATGAGTGGGCGCACGCCTGGTCCGCTTACAAACTGGGAGATAACACCGCCGAGTTGCAAGGGCGATTGACCCTCAACCCGGCGGCCCATCTCGATCCAATCGGCAGCTTGCTCATCCTGGTGTCTGGATTCGGATGGGGAAAGCCGGTGCCGGTCAATCCCTATCAGATCCGGCGGGTCAGCCCCAAAGCGGGGATGGCGATCACCGCGGCTGCCGGCCCGCTCTCCAACTTTTTCTTGGCGATGCTGTGCGCGATCCCGTTCCGTTTACAGTGGCTCGATGTCTACACCGCCTGGAGCGATTGGCTCTATGGCCGCTTCACGTTGGGCGCATTGTTGTTGATCGCGATACAGATCAATCTGGGGTTGATGGTGTTTAACCTGCTCCCGTTTTTCCCCCTGGATGGGGAGAAGGTGCTGGCTGGTGTGTTGCCCGACCGATGGGCATATCAGTTGGGCCGCTTCCGACCGTTTAGCACACTGTTCTTATTGTTGTTCCTGTTCATCTTGCCTCGCCTGGGCATAGACCCGATTCAGGTCCTCATTACGCCGGTTATGGGATTGTTGACGGACCTGTTGTTGTGGTTCTGATGGGAGTGGTAAGCCTCCCGGCTGCAATGGGCCGGCGTGTGCGGCAGTTCTTTCGGGCAATGACGGCCCGTGTCTCCTGGGAGGAGTTGGAAAGCATCACGACCTACCTGTCACCGGAGTTCTTGGCCCTCTTTCGCTCAATGGCGATCCAGGATCAACGACATTGCCTGGATGTATGGCACGCATTGCGTGTCTCCGGTCACACCGATCCCGACTTGCTTACAGCGGCCCTGTTGCACGATGTGGGGAAGGCGGTCGCGCCGCTGCCCACCTGGCAGCGGGCCATCGTCGTACTGTTGCGTCGCTTGTGGCCATCTCTGGTGCATCGGTGGGCAGGGGAGGCGCCACCTTCCGTGACGGCCAGGGGGGACACACTGACTGGTTGGCGGCGGCCATTCGTCGTGCACTACTGGCATCCAGAGATAGGTGCGCGCCTGGTGCAGGAATGCGGAGGAAACCCCACGGTTGTGGCGCTAATCCGCTATCACCAGGAGCGAGAAAGGTGGGAGAGCATCCCTATGGGGCGACAGGAGCGCCGGCTTCTGGTGGCCTTACAGACAGCCGACGAACGCTACTAAACTTTACGGCTCTACACGGATTCGAGGGGTGGGGACGAGCCTCCCGCAGGTTTAGGACGCCTGATTCCCGGTAAACTGCCCCGTTTGCCGCAGTTTCTGCGTCAGCCAAGCCTGTATGAACCTGCGGGAGGCTGGTTTACCCCACGAATCCACGTTGAC
>CAZXVB010000252.1:0-4977 GCA_964643875.1 uncultured Anaerolineales bacterium
AGGTGGACGCTTGGCTGCCAACCCTCCAGAGGCGATTTCAATCGCTAACAGAAGTAGCCTGAGCAGTTACTAAAACAGGCTCAACGGCCTCACTCTCACCGCAAGGGTGGAAAGAGCAAAACAATGGACTACGCAGATATAGACAACATTCTCGAACAAGTACGAATCGCCATCTCAGCCAACGACTGGGATCGAGCGGTTGCTCTGGTGGAAGCCCTGCGCCCCCCTGACCAGGCCGACCTGTTCAGCGATCTACCGCCGGTCGAACAGGACCAACTCCTTCCTCACCTGGATATCGAGGACTCGGCCGACATCCTCGAGGAATTAGAGGAGGAGGAAGCCGCCGAGGTCGCCGCTCGCCTGGAACTGGAGAACCTGGCACGCATCATAGACGAGATGGAGCCAGACGAAGCTGCCGACCTGCTGGGTGACATCGCGCCGGAACGAGCCATCGAAGTGCTGGCGACAATAGAAAAGCCCGACGAGATCGAACAGCTCCTCCGGCACGCCGACTACACGGCCGGTGGCCTCATGACATCCGCCAAGGTCACACTCCATAAAGACATGACCACCAATGAAGCCATCACACACCTCCGCTCCGTAGCTCCAGAATCGGAAGAGGTCTACTATCTGTTCGTGGTGGATGAAGATGTACACCTGGTCGGCGTCGTTTCCTTGCGCCAGATCATCGTCGCCCCGCCCAACACACGCATCGCGGAAATCATGGACCCCGATGTCTTCCACGTGGAAGCCTCGGCAGACCGAGAGGAAGCCGCCCGCTTGATGGCCCGCTACGATCTGATGGCCCTGCCGGTCGTAGATGAAGAAGGGCACCTGCTAGGGGTAATCACCCACGATGACCTGGTGGATGTGTTGGAAGACGAGGCCACGGAGGATATCTACCGGCTGGGTGGTGTGCTCCAGGAACACCCAGCCGACACTTCGCTCACGACGGTCATTCGCACGCGCCTGCCCTGGCTGGTACTCAACCTGGGCACTGCCCTCTCATCGGCCGCTGTTCTGAGCATGTTCGAAAATACCATCGCCCAGATCGCCGTCTTGGCGGCCTTCTTCCCCATCGTGGCCGGTGTCAGCGGCAGCGCCGGCACGCAAACATTGACCGTCACCGTGCGGGGATTGGCCCTGGGCGAACTGGAACTTTCCGATGGACTTAAGGCTCTCGCCCGCGAGGTCACCGTCGGTCTGCTAAACGGCATTGCTATCGGTGGACTGATCGCGGTTATCGCCCTGGTGTGGAAAGGAACACCCTTGTTGGGACTGATCGTAGGCCTAGCAACTCTCTTGAACATGATCGGGGCCGGTATCGCCGGCGCACTGGTACCATTGCTGATGCAATTACTGAAGGTAGATCCGGCGTTGGGTTCTCCCATCCTGGTCACAACGATCACCGACGCCAGTGGATACTTCATCTACCTGGGGCTAGCTACACTCTTCCTGACCCAATTCATCTAAACACGACTAATAACAGACTCATATACGAACTCCCGAACCAATGACCAAACAAAACACTCGCCGGAATTCACACCAACAGCCCCCTGCTATGATCGCTTCTTCTACTCGCTTGAACGCCCTCATTCGTATCCTCGCCGACCAACCGGCCATTGCGGTAGATACCGAATCGAACTCTCTGTACGCCTATCAAGAGCGAGTCTGTCTGATTCAGTTTTCCACACCTACCGAGGATTACCTGGTAGACCCTTTGGCTAACCTGGACCTCTCCCCCCTGGGGGAGATATTCGCCCACCCGGATATCCAGAAAGTGTTCCACGCGGCCGAGTACGACGTGATGTGCCTCAAACGGGATTACGGCTTTCAATTCCACAACCTGTTCGACACTATGTGGGCAGCCCGCATCCTGGGTTGGCCGCGTGTGGGACTGGGCGACATCCTAACGAAGATATTCAACGTGAAGACACAAAAACGGTATCAACGGTACAACTGGGGTCGGCGTCCTCTCGAAAAAAAGGCGCTCCAGTATGCCACCATTGACACCCATTACCTACTCCCACTGCGTGCCCTCCAACTGGAAACTCTGGAGCGCGGAAACCACCTGGAGGAAGCCCGGGAAGTCTTCGAACAGATCGCTGCCACCGAACCCCGGACGCATCATTTCGATCCAGACGACTTCTGGCGCATCAAAGGGGCCTACGACCTGACGCCGCGCCAACAGGCCATCCTGCGGGAGCTGTACGTTTGGCGCGACCGAGCGGCACAGCGACAGGATCGTCCACCGTTCAAAATCGTCGGTGACACCGTTCTGCTGGACCTGGCTCGGCTGGCCCCGCATACGGAGCGGGAGTTGGCCAACGTACAGAGGATGAAGGAGTACCATGTGCGTCGTTACGGTGCGGACATTCTCCGAGCGATCGTGCACGGAGAGTCTGCTCCGCCTCCTCCGTTTCCACCACGTCCGCCGCGCCGCTCCAACGGAGAGATCGCCCGCTATCACACATTGCGGGCCTGGCGCAAAGCCATAGCCGCCCGCCGGGGCGTGGAAAGCGACGTGATCCTGAGCAATAACACCCTTTGGGAAATCGCCAAACGGAACCCTCAGAATATGGAGGACCTCCAACAGATTGCCAGTTTAGGCCCCTGGAAACGAGATACATACGGGCGAGCGATTCTAAGGGCATTGGCTAAGCCACTTGAGTGATGAGTGATTCAAGGAGTAAGCAGTATGGAAATCCACTTTTGGGGCGCGGCGCAGACGGTCACCGGTTCCCAATACATATTGCAAGTCAATGAGCACACCCTCTTGATGGAGTGCGGTCTGTTTCAGGGAAAACGCCGCCAGAGCTTCGAACGGAACCGCCACCTGCCGTTCGATGCCCGGCGGGTAGACGCGATGATTCTCTCCCATGCACACATTGACCACTCCGGCAATATCCCCAACCTGGTACGGAGTGGATTCGAAGGGCCGATCTACTGTACGTTCGCCACCCGCGACTTGTGCGCCATTATGCTGCGCGATTCGGCCCATATCCAGGAGCAAGACGTCGCTTACGTCAACAAACGACGTGCTCGTCAGGGGCAACCACCGGTCGAGCCGATCTACACACAAGATGATGTGATTGCCAGCCTGGAACTCTTCGTCAGTGTAGGGTACAACCGTCCCGTACCGGTGCTTCCGGGGGTCAAATGCACTTTTTTGGACGCCGGTCACATCCTGGGATCGGCCCTCGTCCTGCTGGATATAGATGAGAAAAATGGCCGACGAAGCCGAGTACTCTTCAGCGGAGACCTGGGGCGACAAGGCCTGCCCATTCTACGAGACCCCACCCCGGCTCCCAAGGCCGACGTGCTGCTCATCGAATCCACCTATGGCGACCGCCTACACGCACCGCATGAAGAGGCCGAACGGAAACTCCAGCGGTTGATCTATGAAACGTATAACCAGGGCGGTCGGGTAGTGATCCCGGCTTTCTCTGTGGGGCGAACCCAGGAGATCGTCTACAGCTTGCACCGCCTGGCTCAGGCCGGAGAATTACCCAAAATACCGATCTTCGTGGACAGCCCCCTTTCCGTCAGCGCCACCGAGGTATTCCGACTGCACCCCGAATGCTTCGATGAAGAGATACGAGTATTTATGGAAGAAAACCACCATATTGACCCATTCGGTTTCGACCAATTGCACTACATCCGTAATGTGGAGGACTCCAAGGCGCTCAACGAGAGAGAGGAACCGATGGTCATCATCAGTGCTTCGGGGATGTGCGAGGCTGGTCGGATTCAGCACCACCTCAAATACGCCATCACCAATCCGCGCAACACGGTGTTGATCGTCAGTTGGCAAGCCCCCGACACCCTGGGACGGCGTCTCGTCGAACACCAACCTGTGGTCAAGATCTTCGGTCAAGAGTTCCCCCTGAAAGCACGGGTCGAGACCATCAACGGGTACAGCGCCCACGCCGACCGGGATGGCCTGCTGGGCTGGGCCGAGCCAATCGCCGGCTCTCTGCAACAGGCCTTCGTGGTACACGGAGATCCGGAACCGGCGGCAGCCTTGAGCGACAGTCTCCGTCAGATCGGCGTGAGCAACGTAGTCGTCCCACAGCGCGGGGACGTGTTCTCGGTGGGCTGATCGCATTCAGTCTACGTGAGAGGAAACAGGCGTAAAAAGTGAGAAGTAGGAAGCGAGGAGGCTACTAATGAACCTGTGGCGAGAATTACCGCCGGGGCCAGATTGGCCACACGTGATCTACGTCGTTGTGGAAATCCCCAAAAAATCGCGCAACAAGTACGAATATGACGCCAAGGGAGGATTCGTCAAGCTAGACCGGGTGCTGTTCTCATCGCTCCACTACCCCGGCGATTACGGTTTCATCCCCCAGACGTTACACGACGACGGAGACCCACTCGATGTGCTGGTGATGACCAACGAACCGACCTTCTCCGGCTGCGTGATCGAGGCCCGTCCACTGGGTGTCTTCCACCTGATAGACAAGGGCGTCGTGGATGACAAAATCCTGGCCGTGCCGCACACCGACCCGCTCTTCAACCATTACCACGAACTGAACGACATCCCGGCCCACTTCCTGGAAGAAGTCACCCATTTCTTCAACGTGTACAAGGACCTGGAACAGGCCGAGACCGCAGGAAAGGGATGGGATGGCCTGGAGCAAGCCTATACCGAGATCGAACGGGCAGTGGCCAACTACCAGAATCGCCTGAAAGAAATGTTTGGATAGATGCTGGCATCTGGCAAATTTTCGGAATGCCCACATCTGAGTGGTTTCGCCGCCGGCAACACCTATGGCAACATATGAACCTGCGGGAGGCTGGCTTACCCCACGAATCCACGTTGACCCAGTAAAATCAACGCTAGTTTGCATCCCATACCTGCCTGTCAGTGTCCGGTTCAAAAAAGTCTGTGGAAATCCGCGGAATCTATGTCATCCGTGTTCACTACCCGACATCTGAACGCAGATGACGCAGATCCACCGCAGATTGACGCTG
>CAZXVB010000253.1:0-4957 GCA_964643875.1 uncultured Anaerolineales bacterium
CGGTGGCGGTGGTTTCATTACGCTTTGGGCTTTCAACACCTTCACTGCCCGGCTCAACAATCGCGTGTAGAGATCGAACCCCACGGCTGCGATGTGCCCGGACTGTCGCGTCCCCAGCAGGTCCCCGGCTCCCCGAATTTCCAGGTCCCGCATAGCGATGGTGTAGCCGGCGCCCAGTTCAGTCGCCTCCCGCATCGTCTCCAGACGTTGGCGGGCCTCCGGCGTCAGGCGCGTCACGCGGCCATGGAACAGGTAGGTGTACGCCTGTTGTGCTCCTCGCCCCACTCGTCCACGCAGTTGATACAGTTGGGCCAAACCGAACCGGTCGGCCCGCTCCACGATGAGGGTGTTGGCGTTGGGAATGTCCAACCCACTCTCAATGATACTGGTGCAGACAAGTACGTCAACTTCTCCCGACACGAAGCGCAACATGACCTGCTCCAATGCCCGCTCGCGCATCTGGCCGTGGGCTGTGGCAAATGTCGCCTCCGGGACCAACGTTTCCAATCTGTGGCGCACGGTCTCGATGGTCTGAACGCGATTGTGAACGTAGAACACCTGGCCGCCGCGCTCCAACTCGCGGAGGATGGCCCGCCGGACCAACTGAGCGTCGTATTCCCCCACATACGTGATCACCGGCACCCGCTCCTCCGGCGGGGTCTCGATGGTGCTGATATCCCGCACGCCGGTGATGGCCATATACAGGGTGCGAGGTATTGGTGTAGCAGTCAGGGTGAGCACATCTACCTCAGTGCGCATACGCTTGAGACGTTCTTTGTGAGTGACACCAAACCGTTGCTCTTCATCAATGATCAATAACCCCAGGTCGGCAAATACGACATCCCGTTGTAGCAGCCGGTGCGTGCCGATCACGATATCCACCTGGCCTGCGGCCAGCCGGGCTAGAATCTTCTGTTGCTCAGCGCGGGAGCGGAAACGGGAAAGCATTTCGACTTCTACCGGGAACGGGGCCAACCGCTGGCGGAAGGTGACATAATGTTGTTGGGCCAACACTGTGGTCGGAACCAGGATGGCGACCTGCTTGCCCCCTGAGACCGCTTTGAAGGCCGCCCGCAGGGCCACTTCCGTTTTGCCATATCCCACGTCGCCGCAGATGAGGCGGTCCATCGGTCGGGGGCGTTCCATATCGGCCTTGACATCGGCGATGGCCTTCAGTTGGTCTTCCGTCTCAAAATAGGGGAAGCTGGCCTCCAACTCCATTTGCCAAGGATCGTCGGGAGGAAAGGCGTGGCCCTGCGCCAGTTCGCGAGCGGCATACAAGTCCAACAGCTCCCGGGCCACCTTCTCGGTGGCTTTCTTGGCCTTTCGCTTGGCCATACGCCAGCGGGTCGAGCCGAGCCGATGAATACGCGGTGTATGATCCCGGCTGCCGATGTAGCGACTGAGGCGGTCGGCCTGGTGGATCGGCACATAGAGACGGTCCCCCTCGGCGTATTCCACCAACAGGTATTCGCGGGGCATCCCTTCCATAGCCCGCGTCACCAACCCCCGAAAAATGCCGATCCCGTATTCAATGTGTACGACCAGGTCGCCAGGGGTCAGGTCGGAAAAGAACGTCTCCGGGGCCACTTTGCGACGTCGAATCCGCCGACGGGGTTCCGGGCGTCGCCATCCGAAGATCTCTGTGTCAGTCAGCAGGTGCAACGCGCCATACGACTGGCCCATATCCAGTCCACGCCCGCTCCATCCTTCAGCCAACGCTCCCTGTACGAACGTCAATGGCGACCTGGGGGCCTGCGGCAATTGATCACTCGGTGGAACGTACTCGTGATCTTCCGCCCACAACTCCGCCAAGCGGCCTGCCTGTTGGCTGACCACCACGACTTGTCCCCCATCCGCATATAGTCGAGAGATGTGCTCCAGTACGGTCTTGAGTTGGCCACCGAAGTGCGGAACGGGTGTGAAGTACTCGGCCAAGGGAGAGCTTGCTGCTTCGATTTCGCCCTCACTTGCGTCTCGCCCCAACACCAATGCCGGGCGATCAAGCAGATATTCCGACACCTCATCCCATGTGACGTAGGGCAATGGGAAATCAGGGAAGATATTACCGCCGGCCTCCGCCGATGCTCTCAAATTCACAGCATCTTCTTCCAGAGCCGCCCACGTAGCGGCCAACTCGGCCGGGTCATCCAGAACAAGCACCGCTTCGGAGGGCAGATGATTGAGCAACGTGGCCGGGTCAGTATAGAAGTAAGGCAGGTAAAACTCAATACCGGGGAAAGGCATGGCAGCAGCCAAGTGGCGGATGTGGTGGTCCAACCCAGCGCGTATGTCGGTCAGCAGATGCGTGGAGGATTCGATCTGTGCTTCGATGCGCTCGGCCACCCGTGGGCCATGCCGGGGAAGCGCTTCACGGGCTGGTGTGATGGTGACGTGTTCTATCCGTTCCAGGGAGCGCTGGGTCGCCGGGTCAAAGCGGCGCATGGATTCCACCTGCGGCCCAAATAGTTCAATACGCACCGGCCATGGCTCGGAAGGTGGGAAGATATCAATGATTCCTCCCCGATGGCTGAGTTGACCGGGAGCCTCAACCACACTGACCGGCTCATAGCCTAGACCAGACCAACGGGTGAGCGCCGTTTCTCGCTCCAGCATCCCCCCGACCTGTACATCGCGGACTCCCAGGCGGAACTGGCGAAATGGCAAGGTGCGCTGCATCGCCGCCCGCACCGATGTGACGATCAACGGCGGCGCGTCCGGTTGCCATCCGAATAAGGCGGAAAGGGCATACATCCGATTGGAGATTACTTCCTCTGGCCAGGGGGCACGTTCATAAAACAGAGTCGGTGGTTCCGCAAAGCGCAAGACGCGCGCTGGGTCTGGCATCCAGTCCCGAAGTGATTGGGTCAACTCCTTGGCCCGTTCGACCGTTCCGGCGATGATGACGATGGGCCGCGCCAGATCGCGGGCCAGCGCGGCCAGGAGGGCCGGTCGGGTCGCCCGCAATAGCCCCAACGGGGGAGGCGTGTTCCCCCGCTTCAAGTCCTCTCGCAATGCACGATATGGCTCCAGGCGATCCCACACGACCAGCAGGCCGGAAATGTTCACCTTACCTCCCCCCGATTGTATTGGTTCATCGCGGCGTCCAGCCCTGCAGTCAGCCAGGTCTCTATCGCAGCCGTTGCCCGCTCCAGGGTCTCGGTGATCAAAGGCTCTTCGTCCGGAGAGAAATCTTGCAGTACGTACGCGGCGGGGTCCATACGGCCCGGTGGCCGGCCGATGCCGATACGCAGACGCGGGAAATCTTGCCGGCCCATCTGCTCAATGATGGAGCGCATACCTTTGTGCCCGCCGCTTCCGCCGCCGGGCCGCAGACGCAGACTGCCAGAGGGGAGGTCCAGGTCATCGTAGACGACCAGCATCTGCTCCGGGGGGATGGAGTAAAAATGGGCTATCGGCATAACTGACTCTCCACTCTTGTTCATAAAAGTCTGTGGCTTGAGCAGTACGACCCGCCGATCCCGGATGCTCCCCAAGGCCAGACGGCCCTTCTTTTGCCGTCTGTCGAAAGTCAGGCCGTGGATCGCCGCTAAGCGATCCACACAACGGAAGCCGACGTTGTGCCGATTGTTCCGATAGCGATGGCCCGGATTTCCCAGCCCCACGATGAGGTATGGCGCCCTTGCCATCTCTTCCTCAGCTTCTAAGAGGGGGTCATTATCAGTTATTGCCAAGGAGTGCGGCTCTGACGTCGTAAGAGCCAGCGCACGATCGCCTTGGTCAGCACATACAGCCCCCACATCAGGAAGAGCATCACCGTGAGCATTGCCCCGGCGTAGAAGCCGTCACGGATCTGTTGCATATTGACAGGCAACTTCAAACCGTCGTCATCTCCCGTCTCGTCGCCCGCCGATGGGGTTCCCTCCTCACCCTCGGCCCCCGGGCCACCCTCCTCCGATGGCGAGGTGGGACGAGGGGTGGCCGTCGGCGGCTGCTCGACCATTACGGAGGTGGGGGTCGCTACCGGTGCGGCGGGAGGCAGGGTGGGTTCCGCTGTAGGAGGCTCGGTGGTAGGAGTCGGCTCCTCCACAACCGGCTGGGCGTTGTTTACCGTCAGGTTGGTCACGAAGAAAACGTAAGGGCTGGATGGATCGTCCTGCCCCCACACGGCCAGTGCCAGGGTGTACACACCGTCCGGGATCAAGGTCGTATCCCAGGTGGCCAGCACGTCGTTATCAACCTGTGTCGCCTCGACGATGGCGAAATCAACCCATTGGGAGTCACCGGTTGGTTGTGGGCCGGCGGCGTATCGCAGTTGGTAAAAACGCATATTGGGATGGGTAGCGATTCCAATCACGTCCACGGCCCCACTGATCGTCATTCCGTCGCTGGGGTACGTGATCACAGAGCGAGCCTGATATTGCGGCGCTGCCCGCCCCAATAGGCCTGTTGCGCAAAGCGATAGCGACAGGACAATCATCCCTATGGCTACTTTCATCCACCACATATACCTACGTTCGAGCATCGGTTTTCCCCCGTATAATCACACACGTAAAATACACTCAGCGTTACTACTCAGCCGCTCCTTCTGGACTGCCCCTGCGTACAAAGGGGTGAGGGACGGGGGGTTTGCGGGCGGCGAAGCCGCCCGCAAACCCCCACATCCCATCCTGTCCCGCTTTGAGAGAAATAGACGGAGATGCCTCAGGCGCGATTTCAACCGCCGGCCTGAGTAGTAACCACTCAAACATCAATCCACATCGTAAAAGTGTAACACGAAAGGGACAGAATGGCAAGGATTTATCGGACATCACACCTGGGCAATTGGACAAAATCGGATAGTGTAGGTTTCATTACCCGACACACTTTTTCTGGGACAATTTTGTGCTGCTTGCAGGGGGGAAGCTTGCCCCCCCTCAGTCCCCCCCGCTCGCAGGGGGAAAGCCTGTCCTCCCCCCGTGGAACGGAGGGAGCTAGAGGGGGGCGCGATCCATGC
>CAZXVB010000254.1:0-4933 GCA_964643875.1 uncultured Anaerolineales bacterium
CACGCTCGAGGACCTGGGGCGGGCCGATAAGGTCATCTCCACCAAGGACGACACCACCATCGTCAGTGGACACGGTGAAGAGTCTGCTATCCGGGGCCGTATGGAGCAGATCAAGGTCGAAATTGAAAAGTCTACCTCCGATTACGACCGGGAGAAACTCCAGGAGCGCCTGGCTAAGCTGGCCGGCGGCGTGGCTATCATCCGCGTGGGCGCGGCCACCGAGACTGAGTTGAAGGAAAAGAAGCATCGCGTCGAGGATGCTCTTTCGGCGACTCGTGCAGCCGTTGAGGAAGGAATCGTGCCCGGCGGCGGTGTGGCACTGCTCAACGCTATCCCGGCACTGGAGAAGGTCGAGATGGCTTACCCCGATGAGCAGACCGGCGTCAACATTTTGCGCACCGCTTTGGAAATGCCAATCCGTAAGATCGCCGAGAACGCTGGCGAGGATGGCGCAGTGATTTTGGATGCGGTGCGTCGCATGCAGCAGGAGAAGAACGACACGCGCATCGGTTACGATGTGCTCAAGGGCGAGTTCGTGGATATGGTGGAAGCCGGGATCATTGATCCGGCCAAGGTGACTAAGGGAGCGCTTTCCAATGCGGCTTCGATTGCTGCTATGGTGCTCTCCACCGAGGCGTTGATCACGGATATCCCTGAGGAGGAGAAAGCCGCGGCGACACCGCCGATGCCGGAGTACTAAATCCGCACTCCGCTTGGTTTCCCTGTTCTTTCCGAGGCCCCTCGTCACGACGAGGGGCCTCGACGTTTGCATCCTGGGTACCACCACCCGACGTTTTGACCCTCCCGTAGGTTGGGATGCGGTCTTCAAACCTGCGGTATGGCTACCGATCAATACGTCGAGTAGTGAATCCTGGGCTATGAAGCGACATGCACGTGACAACCCACGCAAATGCGGGTACAATATAGTCATAACACAGGACACTCTCAAAGAGCAAGGGAGAAAAGCGGGACAATGAAGATCGGCATACTCACCGGTGAGTATCCACCAATGCAGGGTGGTGTAGGGGACTTTACTATGCGTTTGGGTGAGACGCTGGCGAACCTGGGGCACGAAGTGCATGTCATCACGGGCATAGGCCCCTCGCTTGCGTCCGATGGCTCAACCGGTATCACCGTTCACCGCTCCATCGAGGGGTGGAAATGGGGTTGTTGGCAAACAGCGCTTTCCCTGGCGCAGACGCTTCATCTCGACGTGTTGAATGTCCAGTACCAGGTAGCTGCCTACCAGATGCACCCGGCCATCCATTTCGTGCCGGCGCGCTCCGACCGTCCCCCTGTAGCGGTGACTTTCCACGACCTCAAAGTGCCCTACCTGTTCCCCAAGGCCGGGCCGGTGCGATGGTGGATCGTGCGGCTATTGGCCCGCCGGGCCGAGCAGGTGATCGTCACCAATCGGGAGGACTACCTCCGTCTGGAACCGGAGCTTTCATCCAGGAAACTACACCTGATCCCCATCGGAAGCAACATCCCGGTCGCTCCACCGCCAAGTTACGACCGGGACGCCGAGCGGGCGCGGTGGGGGATTGGGCCGGACGATTTCCTGTTGGGTTACTTTGGGTTCCTGAACCGTAGCAAAGGGGGCGAGGAACTGATCCGCGCCCTGGCACATTTGGTGGAACGCGGCGTGCCGGCTCATCTGTTGATGGTGGGCGGGCGAGTTGGCAGTTCTGACCCTACCAATCGGACCTACGCGGCGCAGGTCGAAAGGCTGATCGCCGATCTGGGGGTCTCTTCCCGGGTCCACTGGACCGGCTACGCCAGTCCCGAGCTGGTCTCGGCGGGGCTGCTGGCGACCGACGTATGTGTGTTGCCGTATCGGGACGGCGTTTCCTTTCGCCGGGGGACCCTCCACGCATGCCTGGCGCATGGGCGGGCCATTGTGACGACGCGGCCGATGATTGACCTGCCCGAAGCGCGCGACGGCGAGACGATGCTCCTGGTCACTCCGGCGGATCCCGTGGCGCTGGCGGATGGGGTGGCCCGGGTTGCCGGCGATCCGGCGCTACGGGCGCGATTGGAGGTCGGCGCGGCCCGGCTGGCCTCGGAGTTCACCTGGGAGCGGATCGCCCGTCAGACGGCGGTCCTGTTCGGGAGGATGGTGTGAATGCGCGACAAAAAAGCGTGACACCTATTCTCCTCCTCGTTCTGCTGCTGGGCTGGGGGCTGCGGCTCTATCGCCTGGCAGGCCAAAGCTTCTGGTACGACGAGGGGTACGCTGTCTATGTCGCTGGCCGATCCCCGACCGAGGCGCTCTTCTGGTCATCTCGGGACGTGGTTCCCCCCCTCCACACGGCTTTGCTCTCCCTCTGGCTGCCGTTGGGAGGTTGGAATGAGTTTGGCGCTCGCTTCCTTTCTGCCTGGATGGGGGCCCTGGCCGTGGTTGCTCTGATGCGCATGGCGACCGACTTACACACCCGGCGCGCTGGCTGGATCGCTGGGTTGTTGGCTGCCATATCGCCGTTCTACGTCTGGTACAGCCAGGACGCGCGTATGTACGCTACGCAGGCGGGGCTGGGTTTCCTGGCGACCGCTGTTCTCATCCGCGCATTGCGCCGGCCGGAACGCCGAAGACGGTGGGGAGCGGTTGCTTTGTTGGATGCGATGGCTCTCTACGCCCAGACCACCGGCGGATTTCAGATTGCCTTCCATGGGTTGGTGGTGTTGGCCGCTGCACTGCCAGGCCGACAACGGTGGGAACGAAAGGGAGAACGAGGGTGGGAACGAGGCTGGGAACGACTGCGTCGGGGAGGCGGCGCGCTGGCGTGTGCGCTGATTATGTGGTTGCCGTGGGTCATCTACGCCCTGCCCTTCTGGCGGCAGAATGCCGGTTATTGGCCGGGACAACTCCATTGGTCGTTCATCCTTTCTCAAGCTTGGCGAGGGTTCGTCACCGGGGAGGTGATGCCGACCTCCCTGTCCACAATCACCGTATGGGTATGGGGGCTGGCGGGGGTGGGGGGGCTGGCAGCGCTCGCGGCCCTACGGGGCAGAGCAGGATGGTGCACGGTGCTCTTCCTGAGCGCCTATTTTGTCGCTCCGATGGCGTTGATGGCCTGGTCCTTCCACCACATCCCCAAGTTTTCCCCCCGCTACCTGATTCTGGCCTCGCCGCCGGTATTCTTGACGCCTGCGCTGGGGGTCGCGGCATTGACGAAACATCGGGGGGCGCTGCGTCTGGTGGGTATTTCGATGCTGATCACGCTGACGGCGACGGCCGCCCTGGGGCTGTTCCACTGGTACGCTGACCCGGCCTTCGCCAAATCCGACTTTCGGGCAGCCGCCCGTCGCGTGCAGGCGGAGATCGCTCCTGATGAAACGGTCCTGTTGGTACCAGGCCACACCTTCCCCGTCTGGCAATTCTACTTTGGGCCGACCGGATGGCACGCTCTGCCAGACGATCCGATCCTGGACGTGCGCCATGTGCTCCACTACCGAGACGTGGCCCCGCGTCTCAATGCGATTCTGGCAGAGAGCGGCGGGGTGTGGCTGGTCGAATGGGAGCCGTGGGTAGCAGACCCGACTGACATAGTAGTTGCTCTGTTGGAGCAGATCGGCGACGAGCAGCCCATTGCCTCCTCCCCGCATGGGATCCGCTTGCGGCATTATCGTCTGAACCGGGAACGGCTCCCATTGCCGACCGAGCCGGCCGTTACTGCGACTACGGAGGGAGCCACGCTGGATTTGCCGCTGCTGCTGCGCGGATGTGCCCTACCGTTCTCCCTGCCGGGGGACTCACTCCTGGTGACCGATTGTTACTGGCAATCCATGGATAACCTTCCCCTGCACCTTTCCGTCTCCGCCCGGCTGGTGGATACAGAAGAGAACGAGTGGGGACGCGCCGATGCTCCCATCAGCGGCCCCTACCTGGTAGCTGGCCGTTGGCCAACCGACCAGCCGGTGCTGGGCCGGTACACCGTCCAGCCGCTGGCCGGTATTCCGCCAGGTGATTTCTACCGCCTCCGGCTGACGCTCTACGAACCGGATGGCACGTCACACGGGATGGTCGAAGTTACCCCGGTCGTCATCGAACCGCCTGCCCACCCTTTCACCGGGACGCTAGAAAGCGGCGGCTCGGCTCTCCGGTTAGAGGGCCTGACGTTGGAAGCGGTCGCCATCCAGCCGGCGGAGGTATTGCCGGGCGACGAAGTGCGCGTGGAAGCGATCTGGCGGGTAGACGGCCCGTTTGCAGAACCGACCTTGTGGGTGGGGGATGCGGGGGATGTAGAGGGAGCGGAAGAAGCAGCGGAGCACCGTCCCCTCCTGCCGATGGTGGGGGCGACCGACAGGTGGCGCCCCGGCGACCGATACCGTACCCAGACCCGTTTGCCGATCTCCCCCTACGCTCTAGGGGGTCCCACAGCGGTGTGGGTCGGATCATCGGCCGGTCAGGGTATGGTGGGGACGGTCTTCGTTGCGATCACCCGCACGTTCGCCCTTCCCTCCAACGTCCCGCCGCTCGCATACCGGTTGGGTGAACAAATCGCCCTGGTGGGAGCGGAGACCTCCTTCGAGGAAATAACGGTAGAATCTGAGAGGGATGAAACTGGTGGGAGGGTGCATGTTGTGTTATACTGGCGCTCCGAGGCGCTTGTAGAAACGTCGTATACCGTCTTTGTTCATCTGGTGGGACCGGATGGACGGATCTACGCCCAGGCGGACCGTCCTCCCCGGAATGGCCGCCACCCGACGACCCATTGGCGGCCTGGCGAAGTGGTTGTGGACCCTTATAGTCTGGAACTGCCCGCCGATGCGCCGGAGGGTATGTATCGCATCCTCGCTGGCATGTACGATTGGACTACGGGTGATCGGCTGCCGGTGCAAGACGCCGAGGATGTGCCTGTGCCAGATGGTGCGATCCACATCGCGGCTTTCCCGGTATCTCGCGCCGACGGGCACTTGTCGAAATGAGTTG
>CAZXVB010000255.1:0-4932 GCA_964643875.1 uncultured Anaerolineales bacterium
GGGTAGTGAAGCCGTGATACACTGCTGTGAGTGAGGCCTAACCATCCTGTAGTCGGCCTATAGTCAAGTCGAGTCAAATAGAGCAAAGGAAATGAACCGTGATATCCGACTGATAATGTGGGCACTGCTGTTGTGGGGAGTGGGAGAAGGGCTGTTCTATCACATCCAGACACTGTACATCGAACAATTGGGCGCTCATCCCGTCCAAATCGGGGGGATTTTGTCGGCGATGTCGGTCGCCAGTGCCATCACCCTCATCCCGGCCGGGATGCTGTCCGACCGCCTGCCCCGCAAGCAGGTGATGATCGGCGGATGGATTGTGGGACTGGGTGGGGTATTGTTGATCGGGATGGCTCGCACATGGCAGGGATTGATCCCCGGCCTGCTCATCTACTCTTTCTCCTCCTACTGCGTGCCGGTGATTAATGCCTATTTGGCCCATGCTGTGAGCGGTCGGGATTTGGAAAGAACGCTCACTACGGTCTTTGCCGGATTCGCGCTGGGCGGGATCATCTCCCCAATGATAGGCGGTTGGCTGGCCGCTGTATGGACAATGCGGGCGGTCTATTTCGTCTCGGCCGGCATCTTCTTTCTTTCTACATTGGTGGTTTCCTTCGTCTCCCCCCAGCCGGTCACACGGAGCGGTCAGGGTCGTTTGCGGCTTGGTTGGCAAGAGCATTGGCGAGGACATTGCTGGCCCATCCGAGAGTGGCGTTTTCTGGCCTTCATCGGGCTGGTGGGGCTGATCTTCGGGGCGATGTATGTAGGTTTTCCCTTGGTCCCCAATTTCCTGGCCGACGTCCGGGGGTGGGACGTGACCTGCATCGGGATGCTCGGCTCGCTCCAGGCGCTGGGAACAACAACGTTGAACCTCTGGTTGGGGCGATTGGGAAACGGGGGGCGCCTACAGGGGTTGCTGGTGGGACAAGCCCTGGTCTGGTGTTCGGCCTGTCTTTTGGTGATCTCCGGCGCGTTCCCGGCCCTGGCGGCTGCCTATCTACTACGCGGGGCATACCAGGGATGTCGCTCATTGGCCCAAGCGCGGGCCGTGGGATTCGGGCGCGAGGAGGAGCGCGGGCTGGTCTTGGGGATCACAGAGACGATGATCGCCATTGCTCAGATGACCGCGCCATACATCGCTGGCTGGCTCTACGCCGGTAATCCCGCCTGGCCGCTGTGGGTCTCGTTGGGCCTGATACCACTGGCAGCCGGTATGTACGTCGGTGTGATGCCCCGCCTTATGGCGGGCAACCGGCGGTGGGAGGGGACATGAAGAATCTGTATGCTGGATTGTTCCTGCTCTCGATGGCCACCCTAATGTTTGAGGTCAATCTGACCCGTATCTTTTCGGTGGCCCAATTCTACCACTTCGCATTCATGACGGTTAGCCTGGCCCTGCTCGGCTTTGGCGCCGGCGGGACAATGCTGACCGTATGGCCCCGTCTTCGTCCCCGCCGCTCGCCCTCACAGGAGGAAATGGAGCGGTATCTGGCCGGGACGAGCATCGGCTTCGTCCTTACCTCGTTGGGGGCCTACGGGTTGATGGTGAAAGTGCCGTTTGACTCCTTTCAGGTCGCCCACGATTGGCATCAGGGGGTCGTGCTGGCAGGGCATTACCTGGCGCTGGCAGCGCCCTTTTGTTGTAGTGGAGTCGCCATAGGGGCTTTGTTGTCCGCCTGGCCGGAACGGGCCGGACAGATCTACGGGATGAACCTGGGCGGTTCGGCCGCCGGTTGCCTGGCCGCCGTCCTGACGCCTCGGTGGGTCGGTGGAAGTGGGGTGGTATTCCTGGCCGCCGCCGTCGCGGCCGTCGCCGCCGGGGTTTCTCCCCTTCGCATGACCGGAGTGTGGGGTCGCTGGGGACGCCTTCTGTGGCCGGTGGCAGTGGTGGGGCTGGTACTGGCTGCCGTCGAACGGCTGCCATCCCTCGAAGTGCCGCTCTCTCCTTACAAAAGCCTGAGCTACGTGCTCCTCTATCCCGATGCCCGGCCCATCTCCCAACGTTGGAACGGTTTCTCGCGGGTGGACGTGGTGCAGACAAAAAGCGTCCGCAGCCTGCCGGGGCGGGGTTTCCGATGCACACAGCAACCACCTCCTCAGCGGGCGCTCACCGTGGACGGGGACGATCTCACGCCCATCACCCACGTTTCCCCTGGATTTTCCCGTCTGGCGTTCACGGATTGTTTGCTGATGGCGCTGCCGTACCGGTTGCGGCCTGACGCCCAGGCCCTGGTGCTGGAGCCACGGGGGGGCTTCGACGTACTCGTGGCCCTGTCCGAGGGCGCACAGATGGTGACCGCCGTGGAGCCTAACCCCTTGGTGGTGCAGGCGGTACGGGAACAGGGGGCGTGGGCCGGCTGCTTGTACGACGATCCACGGGTGCGAGTGTTGGTCGAGGAGGGGCGCACGTTCACCCGCCGGGATCAGGGGCGGTACGACATCGTCGTGGTGTCGTTGAGCGCTCCGTACCGTCCGGTGACATCCGGCGTGTACAGTCTGGTGGAGGACTATCGCTATACCGTCGAGGCCTTCAACGATTATCTGGCTCGCCTGGACGAAGATGGGTTGCTGGTGGTGACGCGCTGGCTGCAAGTCCCGCCATCAGAGGCTATCCGCGCTTTTGCGTTGGCAGTCGAAGCGGTGGAGAATGCCGGCGGCGACCCCCGCACGCAGATCGTGGCCCTGCGCAGCTATCAGCAGATGACCATCCTGGTACGCCAGGGGGCGTTCACGGCGGAGGAGTTGGCGGCGGTGCGGGCATTCGCCGCGCCACGGGCGTTCGACCTGGTCTATCTACCCGACATCCGGCCAACGGAAATCAACCGCTACAACGTGATGCCGGAACCGATCTATCACCAGACTTGCACAGCGTTGTTGGAAGCACCGGATCGGACGGCCTGGTATCGCGCCTATCCGTTCGACGTCCGTCCTCCCCACGATGACCGCCCCTTCTTCGGGCATTTCTTCAAGTGGGAACAGCGAGCGGAGGTGTTGGCCTCCGTCGGGCATACATGGCAGCCTTTCGGCGGCGCGGGGTATTTTGTCCTGTTGGCGCTGCTGGCGCTAGCCACGTTCTCCGCCGCTGGGTTGATCGTGTTGCCGCTGGGTTTCCGCCGCGGAAACGGCCGCGAAAGTGAAGAGCAGAAGATGCCGGTCGGTGGGACATTGGTCTACTTCGGTTTGCTGGGCGTGGCATACCTGGCGGTGGAGATTCCGCTGATTCAACAGTTCATCCTCTTCCTGGGACATCCCACCTATGCGGTCGCCGTGGTGTTGTTCACCTTGCTTTTGTTTTCCGGGGTAGGGAGTTTGCTCTCGGGTCGGAAGGCGTCGAAAGCAGTGTGGCTTGTTCTACCGGCGATCATTGCACTCTATATGTGGGAATTGCCGGCAATGTTGCGGTCCACGCTGTCGGCCCCGTTAGGGATTCGCGTGGTGATCTCTGTGCTGGTGTTGATCCCTCTGGCGGTGTTGATGGGGATGCCCTTCCCACAGGGGATCGCCCGCTTAGAGATGCAGCCCCGCCTGGCGGCCTGGGCGTGGAGCGTCAATGGAGCGGTCTCTGTCGTGACATCGGTATTGGCCGCTTTGCTGGCGCTTTCGTGGGGCTTTTCGGCTGTGCTGGGGATGGGGGCGATCTGCTACGTCGGTGCCGGCATTATGGGAATGGCCATTCGTGGCCGCCAGGCGCGCTGCGTTCCTCGATCCCCGTCCCTGTGAGGGGCACGAAAGCGACTCCGCCCATGTTGAGGGCCTCGATCTCTCCATCGGGAGAGCGGACAAACTTCCATAGCGTCTGGTAGCCGCCCGGCGGCCCTACCGGGATGACCATCCGTCCACTGTTGGCCAGTTGATCCAGGAGGGGGGGAGGGACGTGGTCTGGGGCGGCGGTGACGATGATGGCATCGAAAGGAGCGTGCTCTGGCCAGCCATAGTACCCGTCTGCTTGCAAACAATGGACGTTGGTGTATCCCAACGACTCCAGCCGCATCCGGGCGCTCTCTGCCAGTTCTGGAATTATCTCGACGGTATAGACTTCGATGCCGGGAATCTCGGCCAGGATGGCCGCCTGGTAGCCGGAACCGGTGCCGATCTCCAGGACCCGATCCCCCTCCTTGAGTTCCAGGAGTTCCGTCATCAGGGCGACGATGTAGGGTTGGGAAATGGTCTGGCCATACCCAATAGGAAGTGGATAATCCCCGTATGCCTGGTCTTGTTTATCTGGCGGCACGAAGAGATGGCGAGGGACGTTACGCATGGCCCGCAAAACATCTTGGTCGGTGATACCGCGTCGTTCAATGGTCTCAATCACCATTCGCTCCCTTTGTTCCACATAAGGGTCTACCGATGGAACCGCCTCTTCCGGCGTGCGAGTTGAAGATGGGATTGTTGTAGCCGTGCCGCAGGCGGCCAGCAAAACGGATGTCAAAACGAACACCAAAACGGATACCAGAGAGAATATTAAATTGGATATGCCCCTGATGGTATACATTCTCTACTTTTGTGGCGACAAATCGTCTACTACAAACCACAATTTCCAATCACTAATTCTGATGGGTGTGTTTCAAATGAGTTGAGCGCGGTCGGGAGACCGGCCCCAGCGGGCAAAAAAGAACACCCCCTACCCGGTGGCGGGTATTCCCCCACCGGCGAAACGGCCTTGCGACTTCTGGTTGGGCGAGGTCTCCAACCGAAGCCCCCGGCCCGGTCTTTCAGGGTAGCCGAGGGCATTGCCCTCGGCAATCCACTGCTCCAAGCCGGTCTGTGACCGGCGTGGCCGCCGAATCGCGGATTCGACTCGAGCGGCGGAGAGTCATTGGGGTCCCCGGCCGTTTCTCAGGAACACCCCCTACCCGGTGGGGTATTCCCCCACCGATGAAACGGCCCGGCGGCGCCTGGTTGGGCGAGGTCTCCGACCGAAGCCCCCGGGCC
>CAZXVB010000256.1:0-4924 GCA_964643875.1 uncultured Anaerolineales bacterium
TGTCGTTTTCCTCTTTTACGTCGCTACCGGCTGGTTGGCCTTCGTGCGCGGTCGGCCGAGACCTCCTCATCCTCATCCCCGTCAGTGGTGGCCCATTGTGCTGCACAGCCTGGCGCTGGTTACTCTCATCCAGATTCACTTTACCGGCCTGGCTTTCATCCCCCTCACTATCCTGTGGGCGCTCCTTTTTCGCCGTCAGTTCGATTGGCGTGCAGTGCCCTTTGGCGTACTGGC
Source organism: uncultured Anaerolineales bacterium (assembly GCA_964643875.1). GTDB lineage: Bacteria > Chloroflexota > Anaerolineae > B4-G1 > B4-G1 > CAZXVB01. The sequence continues at coordinate 235 of CAZXVB010000256.1, forward strand.
TGCCGGGTTGACCTTCATCCCTTACTTCCTCGTAGACGCCCAACAGGGCTGGCGCAACCTGCGCCTCTTTGCTAAACTGATGCAACAGCCGACGATACGTTGCCCGGAGGTCGTGCGCTATACCTGGATCATCACCACCGGCCTCGACTTGCACTGGCTGACCGGTGTGGACCGCTTCCCGGATTTCGCGGCTGTCACTCCGAATCTCCGGTGGGCATTTCCGATGATCGGGTTGTTGGCCGTCGCCGGCGGGATGCTGGCTGTCGGTAAAGCTATCTTAGAGGCACGCACCGGCTTGAAGGAATGCACCGCCACCGCCCTGATGATCACAACCTGGCTGGTGATGCCGGCCTTGTTCCTATTCCGGGGAAAAACGCACCCCGCGCCTCACTACTTTACCACTACCCTACCGGCGCAATTCATCCTCGCCGGCTGGCTGGTCTCCGCCATCTGGAGTTGGGCAGGGCAATTGTCTCCTCTCTACCAGAAGGTCATTCGGGCGATTCTGGGGGTGACCATCGCTGTTTTGGCTATCGCACAAGCATACGAGGCGGCCACCCTCTTGCGTTTTGTGATGACCCACTATACACCCCACGGTTATGGCACGCCGTTGACGTACGAGCTCCAGGCGGTCCAGACGGCCACCCATCTGGGACAAGGGAGGGATTCCGAGCTGATCTTACTCGCGGAGGGAGACGAACCTCGTATGTATGAGATGCCGGCCGTGGCCGATGTGTTGATGATGGACTACGAAGATGAAATGCCACACCGCGCAGTGGACATCCGCACTGCCTTGGTCTTCCCTGCCGGGCCGGCCATCTACTGGGCGACGTATCACATGACACCGGGCGAGGAACTGCTGGCTATGTTCACACCGGAACTGACCTCGGCGCGCATCCCTTTGCGGGAAAATGTCCGCTCCTTCCGTTTTTACCGTTGGATGGGAGGCGCTCCGGCCATTCCTGGTCTGCACTCCCTATCCGGCACTCGACCTACCTGGCAAAACGGCGCTCGGTTGATCGGTTATCAGATGGCGGGCGATCCGCGCCCTGGCGAGACTATCCACTGGACCCTGGTTTGGGAAGCCACACAGACACCCACCGAGGACACCTATTACCATTGGTTCAACCACCTGTTGGACCCGCATGGAGACATCGTTGCGCAGGCCGACGGCCCCAGCTTCCTGCCGGCCTATTGGCGACCGGGTGACACGGTGCTGAATTGGTTCGACATTCCCATTCCACCAGAAACGCCGCCGGCCAGTTACACTGTGCGCGTGGGGATGTACGCCTATCCTTCCATGGAAATCGTTTCCCTGTCGGCGGAAACGGCCTCAACCGACGGGGCGGGGGTGACGATTGGCCCATTGAGTCGGGAGGAGTGAGAGTGTATGTTCACCACCTCTCCATCCACACGGGCCGCACGGTGGGCTATCGGTTGCATCATAGTCGTCTACATCCTTCTGGCCGTCGCTTACAGCCTGACTTCCCCCATCTACGAGCCGACCGACGAATTGCGCCATGTCCGCTATGTGCGACACATCTCCGTCTACCACAGACTGCCCGTCCAACGGACCGAAGGCCCGCGTGCCCAGAGCCACCACCCTCCACTCTACTATGCCCTCGGTGCGCTGCTCACCGGATGGGTAGAAGTTGAACAGGATGTCTACTACGAACCGTCCCTCAATCCCTATTGGGGCTACCACTACTGGGAAGTCGGCCAGGACAACAAAAACCAATACGTACACAGTGCGGATGAGCGTTTCCCGTTCCGGGGCATCGCTTTGGTCGTCCATCTGCTCCGTTGGATGACGGTGCTGATGGGTTTGGGGGTCGTCTGGATTACTTATCGGCTGGGACTGACCGTTTGCCCCGATCATCCGTGGGTAGCGGTCGGTGCTGCCGGCCTGGTGGCCTTCGATCCCCAGTTTCTGTACCTGAGTGGCGCGGTCAACAACGACATCCTGGCCGCATTGGTCGGGACGGCCACGTTGTGGGTCTGTGTGCATCTGGTACGTACCGGCCCCGTTCGTCGAACCGACATCGTGCTGGGCGTTCTGTACGGCCTGGCCTTGTTGACCAAGCTTCACCTGGCAGCCCTGGCCGTCGTCATTGCATTGGCCTACCTGCTGGCTGTCTGTCCTACACGCGATGGTCGGGCGCTCCTGCGGGGCGGCGTCACCATTCTGGGGCTGGCTGCCCTGATTGCCGGTTGGTGGTTCTGGCGCAATTATACGCTCTATGACGATCCCACCGGCATGCGCAAAGTCAACGAGTTATGGGCCGGGCGACCGGCTTCGGAAAATTGGTGGGCAATTCGACAGGGCTTGCCCTATCTGTGGAGCAGTTTGTGGGGCCGTTTTGGATATGGCCAGATTCCAATGCCCGCCGCCGTCTATTGGGGCATCGGGGGCGGCGTCATCATCGCTCTGATCGGTCACCTGCTTCCCCGTCGGCGGGTGGTTTCTCTCGGCCCTCTGTTCCTCCTGGTCATAACTCCGCTCGTATTTCTGGTGGTCGTCTGTTACTACATCCTGATCCAGCCGGCCGGCGCGATGGGCCGTTTCCTCTTCCCGGCCTTGCCGGCCTTTGCTCTCCTGCTCATCCTGGGAATACGTCGTTTCCTCCCCACAAACTCATCGTGGGACTGGGCCGCCGTCATCATCCCCACCGTCGGCATGCTGCTCCTAGCGCTCTATGCTCTCCTCGGCGTGCTGATCCCGGCGATTGCTCCCCCCGCCCCCCTCACACCCGCAGACGTGGCCGCCATCCCCCATCCGATGGAGGTCCAGTTCGACGACTTGGCCCGCCTGCGGGGCTACGACGTCACGCCGACTGCCGCCCGGCCGGGCGAAGTCGTGTCGGTCACGCTCTACTGGGAGACGCTGACCCGCTCTCCGCTCGACTATGCTGTCTTCGTCCATCTGTTGAGCGACACCGACACGATGATCGCCCAACGGGACACGTACCCCGGCCTGGGCCGATATCCGACCACAGCCTGGGAACCAGGGGTTATTTTCGCCGATACCTATCGGCTCTCCATCCCGGCCACAGCCTATGCACCCGACCGGGGAAACGTCCGCGTGGGCCTGTATCTGCCGGATGGCCCTCGCCTGACGACACTCGATGGACAGGACACCGTCTCCCTCGCTGCTGTGGAGATTCTACCGCGCCCAGGGCCATACCCCAACCCACTGGACTTTAATTTTGCGGATCTCTTCACTTTGCGGGGATACGCGTTGGACCGACGGGTCGCCCTGCCCGGTGAGACGCTCCACTTGACGCTCTATTGGGAAACTCGTCAACCGGCAACGACCAACTACCGAATCTTCGCTCACATCCTGGGGATCGAGAACCAGGTTTGGGCCAACAGTGACGTTTGGCCGACCCCACCGACCACCCAATGGCAACCGGGCGCAATCGTCACCCAGACCCACGACCTGACGATCGGACTCACGACCCCGCCAGGCGGCTATACCCTCGAAATCGGCATCTACGAACCGGAAGGCGACCGGCTTCCCATCCTTGCCCCCGACGGCCACTGGCTGGACAATCGAGCACTATTAGGTACAATTCGGGTAGGGGAGAAATAGACAAGTGACGAGTGAGGAAATAGGTAGAAAAAACACCGAACGAACGAATCGCGGACGTGGCAAGCTTCGCATTCCGATGAACTGGGTGCGCCTGTTGGTCAGTGTGGGCGCTCTGGTCATCCTGTTTTGGAAGATCGGATTGAGCGAAACAGTAGCCGTGCTCCAGCAGGCCGACTTGCGCTACTGGCTGGCCGGGTTGGTGCTCTTTCTCCTGAGCCTCTTTGTCCGGGCCTGTCGCTGGCGGGTTCTGATCCAAGGATTGGGCTTACACGTCCCCTTTGGCCGCCTGATACAACTCTACTTCGTGGGAGCGTTCTTCAACGCCTTCCTGCCCAGTCAATTCGGCGGCGATGTGGTGCGCGCCCTGGAGCTGACCCAGGATACCGATAGCGCGGTGGCCGTGGGCACAGTATTGTTGGACCGTATGAGTGGGCTGTTGGTACTCTTCGCAATGGGGCTGGGGGTACTGCCTTTCTACGCCGGGTACATGCCTCCCTCTCTGACCGTCCTTATCTTAGTCGTGGCCGCTGGTGGGTTGACGGTCGGTGCGCTGATCCTGCAGGGTCATCTCCTGCGTCGCTGGACAGTCCGTCTTCCGTCCATTCTCTCACTGGGCGGAGAAGGGCCTCTAGCCAAGATTTACGCGGCCGTCACCGGATGTGGAAGGCAAGCCGTGTGGCGCGCCGCCGCGATCTCTCTGGCCTTCAATCTCCTAAACATTCTGATCAACTGGCTTTGTAGTCGAACGGTAGGGGCCTCTGTTCACCTGGGCTACTTCTTCGCCGTCACCCCGCTCCTCTCGGTAGCCGGGATGATACCCTCCATAGGCGGATGGGGCGTGCGAGAAGCGGTCAGTACCGTTATCTTCACCCCTCTGGGCGTGGATGCGAACGTCGCTGCCGCCATCGGGCTGGCCCTGGGGGGTATCAACCTGACCACCGGCCTGATCGGCGGCCTGCTATATGGGTTACAGAGTATCATCGCTCTGCGTCGTTCCCCTCGCACCACACCATCGGAAAATCGGAGGTGACAGCAATGTCTATCACCGTACGGGCATACACTACCTCCGACGGATTCGAGGTTCTGGCCGACGAGTGG
>CAZXVB010000257.1:0-4920 GCA_964643875.1 uncultured Anaerolineales bacterium
ACAGTCTGGCCAGCGGTCACCAGCCGATGCGCTTGCACTTGGCGTTCCTGCGCTCCAGTAAGGTAATACAGCCGGAAGCTGATTTGGTGGGCTTTCATTAGGTGCGCTGCACAATAGTGAAAAGTCCCACTTTGGACACAGGCGAACACGGATGGACACTAATTTCAGGGATAGAATGGACACAATCCGTGTTTTTCTGCGTGAATCCGTGTCCCATTTCCCACTTTTCTTCAACTCTATTAGCAGATTTGTCCCGTCTCTCTGAACAACCACTTGCCACTACGGAAGTCAAGAGCCTGTGATCAAGTGCCCAGAAATTCGATTGTCGAAGCTATTACGCATATTGGCCTTGCTTGGTCTGGCCGGATGGACAATTAGTAACACCGCTATATCCATCGCCATAGTAGATAGCGATGGCCACACATTCCCCCTGCCAACATTATCCGACTTTCCCCCCCCTGAACAACAGAGGCGTTTTGTCCACATCTCCACCGCAGATGGACTGTCGCATGGGATGGTATTGCGCATCGTGCAGGATGATCTGGGTTTTATGTGGTTCGGTACTGCTGATGGCCTGAACCGATATGATGGACATACGTTCAAAGTCTACAAAAACGATCCGGACGACCCGAGTTCTATTTCCTCCGATTCGATCTGGGCGTTGTACGTGGACCGATCGGGGACGTTGTGGGTGGGAACCGAAGGGGGAGGACTGAATCGTTTTGACCGCGATGCAGACCGCTTCATCCATTATCTGCCCGATCCGGACGATCCTTACAGCTTGAGCGATGATGGCGTCACCGTGATCTATGAAGACCGGAGCGGCGTGTTATGGATAGGAACGGCAACCGGTGGATTGAACCGCTTCGATCGGAAGACCGAGCGATTCACGCATTACCGGCATGACCCTGATGACCCGTATAGCATCAGCAGTGATGGTATAATCTCGATCCTTGAAGACAGAGAAGGAGTACTGTGGGTTGGCACTTCCATTGGTCTCAACCGGTTCGATCGGGAAACCAGACACTTTACTCACTATCGGCATGACCCTTCAGATCCATACAGCCTGAGCCATAACTCGGTATGGGTGATTCACGAAGATGAAGGAGATCAAGCCGGTACGTTATGGATTGGCACTGCGGGGGGCGGGCTGAACCGCTTCGACCGGGAGACCGAGCGGTTCACACATTATCGGTTCGACCCCAATGATCCCCATAGCTTGAGCAATAACATTGTCTTTGCCATCTATGAAGAGCCATCCGGCGATCTTCTGCTCGGCACGTATGGCGGCGGCATCAACCAATTCGATCCCCAAACCGGCCAATGCATCCGGTACATGAAAGATGAAAGCGATCCATATAGTTTGAGCAGCGATCACATCCGCGCGATCTATGTAGACCGTTCGGGTGTACTGTGGGTGGGTACGGAGGGGGAGGGCATCAACCGGAGTGATCCGCCCTACAAACGCTTCCTCCACTATCGAGCCATTCCAGATGACCCCCATAGCTTGAGCGATAACTTCGTGACAACCCTCTATGAAGATCGAGCCGGTATACTCTGGATTGGCACGTTGGGTGGGGGACTGAACCGATTGGACCGCGAGACAGGCGAGTTTACGCACTATCAGCACGATCCAACGGATCCATTCAGTTTGAGCGACAACAATGTCACCGCGGTGTACGAGGACCACTTTGGTGTCTTGTGGGTAGCGACCGGTAATGGTGGCCTGAATCGCCTGGACCGCGCTACTGGCCGCTTCGAGCATTACCGGGAGGACCCAACCGATCCTGCTGCTTTAAGCACCGATGCTCTATATACGATTTACGAGGATCGGTATGGTATTCTGTGGATCGGAACCAATGGTGGAGGCCTGGAACGATTCGATCGCGAGACCGAGACGTTCGTTCATTACCGTTATGCCTCTGACGATGAGCATAGCTTGAGCCACGATCGTGTCAACGTGATTTTCGAGGATCAGGCAAGTAATCTGTGGATCGGAACATCCGGAGGAGGATTAAATTACTTTGATCGCGAAGCCGATCATTTTATTCGCTACCAGGCAATCGCGGGTGATTCAACGAGTTTGAGCAACAATGTCATATTTGCCATTCAGGAGGATTTGGCCGGGAGACTGTGGATTGGGACGACCAATGGATTGGATCGGTTCGATCCGGAGACACGTACTTTTAGGCACTATCGGGAAAAGGATGGATTGCCCAACGATGTCATCTGTGGCATTTTAGTTGATGATGCCGGGAACCTATGGATCAGCACTGGCCGAGGGATTGCCCGCTTCGATCCTCGAACCGAGACATTCAAAAGTTATGATGCTAGTGATGGCCTTCAAGGCGATCAATTTCATCCTGGGGCTTACTGCAAAGGGCGGGATGGGACGCTATTCTTTGGAGGCACAAATGGCTTCAATGCTTTCCGAACCGAGAATATCCGTGACAATCCCGTTGTGCCACGAATCGTATTGACCAAGCTTCAACAAGGAGGAGACGATATCCCCCTCAACCAAGCTATCGAAACTGTAGAGCAGATCTCCCTGCGTTGGCCATATAACTTCTTCGAATTTGAGTTTGCTGCTCTGAACTACGTACAGTCAGAAAAGAATCAGTATGCATATATGTTAGAGGGCTTCGATCGGGATTGGAATTACGTAGGGGAGCGACAATTCGGGCGGTACACGAATCTCCCTGGCGGCACATACACTTTGCGAATCAAAGGCACAAACAACGACGGTGTGTGGAATGAGGAAGGAGTTGCGCTGCGTGTTAGAGTGATCCCTCCCATATGGCAGACGTGGTGGTTCATAGGCCTGTCGTTATTTTTGGCCGTTGCGGGTATCTGGTCGGTAATACGGTGGCGGTGGCATTCTGCCAATCTTCAACGACAATGGCTGGAATCCAAAATCACCGAGCGGACCGCCGAATTGGCGACGCTCAATCAACTTACCCAACAACTGACCGCTACACTGGATATATACCAGGTGATGGAGCGGCTATTATCGGCCGCTACGGATATCCTGGACGTTCAAGGGGCTTCCCTATGGCTACGAGAGGAGCCGGAACCCGACTATCTGGTCTGTCGGGCTGTCGTTCAGCAGGGCAACGGTATGACCCCTCTTGATTTACGACTGAGGATTGACCAGGGGATTGCTGGTTGGGTTGTGCGATCTGGTCAGAGTGTGTTCATCAATGATGTCTCTGTCAATCACCACTTTTCCACAATGGTAGACCAGCAGATTGGATTTAGCACGCAGTCAATATTGGCGGCTCCGTTACGGATCCGTGATACCATCATAGGCGTTCTGGAAGTGGTGAATAAACAATCCGGTGATTTCGATGTTGATGACCAGTCACTGGTCGAGACTTTGGCGTCTTCGGCGGCGATTGCCATTGATAATGCCCGCTTGGTGGCCACTCTGCAACAGAACGCCAAGATGTTGAGTGCACGCAATAAAGACCTGGATGCCTTTGCCCATGCCGTGGCCCATGACTTGAAGAATCCCCTCACCGGCGTGATTGGGACGGCAGAAGTGTTGAGAGAGGATTACAAGGAAATATCCAGGTCGGATCTGCGAAAATGCGCCGACCACATTTCTCGTGCTGGTCGCAAGATGAATGTGATTATTGATAGTTTATTGATGGTTGCCACTGTATCTCGTCTACAGGACGCGGACATCCGGCCGTTGAATATGGCAGCGATTGTTCAGGAGGCTTTAACAAGGCTGGAAGAATTGATCGTGAAGCAACAGGCGGAAATCTGCCAACCTGAAGTATGGCCAACAGCGCTGGGACATGCCGCACTAATCGAGGAGGTATGGGTAAACTACATCAGCAACGCCATCAAATATGGCGGCTCGCCCCCCCACCTGGAGTTAGGAGCCACAGAGTTGGAGAGCGGTTGGGTACGCTACTGGGTGCGGGACAATGGGGCGGGTGTGCCCCCCCAGGAAGTGGAGCGGTTGTTCACGCCTTTTACGCGCTTGCAGTTGACTTCTGTCTATACCCAAGGGCATGGGCTGGGCCTTTCGATCGTGCGGAGCATCGTGGAGAAATTAGGGGGACAGGTCGGGGTGGAAAGTTTCCCTGGCAAGGGAAGCACCTTCTTCTTCACTTTGCCTTCGTTTTGCCAAGAGCATAACGAGCGTGACGAGCGTGACGAGCGTAACGAGCGTAACGGATAATACTCCCCCCTCCTTCGCCTCCTCCACTCTGCGTGGGTATCGAACATCTGCTCTCCCACTTCGCGCTGGACCTGGATCCCCTGGCCTATCTGGCCGAGGCCGAGGACGTCCGCAAACATACCAAATGGTACAAGAGTACTATTGACAGAGGGATACCCGCCGATTAAAATAGAAATGATGTTGGGTCTAGGACCCGCCTCCTCGAACTCACATCAAGGCTGTTTGTGGTTACCCTCCTTTCGCTAGTCACGACCTCCCGCCAGGGAGGTCGTGACATTTATAGTCCCTGGGTCAACGTGGATTCGTGGGGTAAGCCAGCCTCCCGCAGGTTCATACAGGCTTGGCCGACGTAGAAACTGCGACAAACGGGACAGTTTACCAAAGATCAGACCTCCTCATCCTGCGGGAGGCTCGTCCCTACCAATCATGCTTGCCTCATTTGCGCTACCGGTTTATAATTCACTGAGTAACGGCAGCTAGAAGTGGAAGTAGACCTTCCACTTACTACTTAACAACCCTCCTGCCGGTCTGAAAATTACAGCCCGAACTTGCGAGAGGGTAAAAATATAAGGAGACAAAAATGTTCAAACGTTGGATAATGTACCTGATTCTAATCCTGGCCCTAATTATGACTTTGGGTTGTGGATTGGGAGGAACAACTGATGGGGAAGAGACAACCCCACCAACACCCACCGAGAAGGCCGCAGGGGAAGCCACGGAAGCAAACG
>CAZXVB010000258.1:0-4847 GCA_964643875.1 uncultured Anaerolineales bacterium
AGCCAGCTTTAGCTCCTCAGGCGCGGTTTCAACCGCTGGCCTGAGTAGTAACTCCAATTGAATACTAACCGGCCTACCCGAGGCCGATACAGGAATATCATATCAGGATCGCATTTCGCAGGACGATGGTCCACTCGTCGAACAGCAACCCTCCCAGAATGGCGGCGGTACTGAGCAGGATCAACACACGATTGAGGACGAATCGCGTCCGGGGTGAAAGTGGTTTCATCGCGTTTATCCTTTGTCACTGTTACGGTATTGGAACAGGGTGCCGATAATGGCGACTGCAACGGTGATCAATACTGCACCGGCGAACAACGACCACGGGGTGTCCAGCAGCGTGCTGATGCCGGGGGGGGACGGCATAGGAGAGACTGGTGTCGCCGTGGAGGTGGGCGTTGGCAGAGTTGTTGGCAGGGGTGGAGCGGTCGGGGATGGTGTCTGCGTGGGGGTAGGTGTCGCCGTGGACGTGGGGGAGGGCAACGGTGTCTCTGTTGGGATGGGCGTGTCGGTGGGAGGCGCGGTCGGCGTGGCCACTGGTGTGATCATCAGTGTGATGGTCGTTGGGGAAGTCGTTTCGGGAACCGGTTCCTCGGCAGGGATGTCTGTCTCCTCTGCTTCCTCGATGGGCGGCTCCCCAGGGGAGGGGAGCGGAGATGGAGATGGCGATTCCGTCGGTGGCACAACGGCGCCGGTCTGCTCGATCAACAGGTAGGTCAGGCCGCCGATGATGCACCCATCTATTGGATCGGCGCATCGGGCGGCCGGTAACGTCAGCGTATACGACCCGTCTACGGGTTCGATGATCTGTTCCGCGCCGGTCTGGTCTATCAGCCGGGCTTGCGTGCTCATGGCCGGGACGGAGACCGTCGCGGCCGAATTTTTGCGTGCCCACATCACGTAGGTGACCTGGTCCCCTCGATCCAATGTCACGATGATATAGAGCGGTTGGCGATCCTCTCGGGCCGTGATGGTGCCGGCGTAGTGTGTGGTGATCAGTTTGTAGGCCTCGAACGCTGGCCGCCGGGAGCCATCGGGGCGCAATACGCCGAACGGCTCTCCACCGGGAGGCAGTCCGGCATCCATCCACTTGTAGACGGCGATCCGCTCGGCGCCGGCGCTCAGGGCGAGCGCAAAACTTTGAAGCAGGAATCCGGCCTGTTCCTCCAGGCTGACGCGCCAACGGGGCCGTTCCAACGGCCATAGCGGATCGCTATCGGGTGAAGCGTTGGTCTCGTTCACCCAGATCGGTTTATTCAGGCCGTAGGCGTTCAGTGCGGCGCGGGTTTCGTTGATGATGAAAGGGACCGTCTCGGTCTGGAAGTAGATGTGTACTGCGGCGACGTCGAAGTAGTAATTGTTGGCTGCTGCTGTCGGATCCTGGGTCACCAGGGCCAGGAATCGGCGCAGATACGTGCGGTCATGCCAATAAGTCATTCCGGCCAGGTGGATGACGACATCGGGATTCACCTGATGGGCAGCCAGATAGGCGACTTTGAGTAACTGATAGTACTCTTCCATCGTGCCGCACCACTCATGGCCATACGTTTGTGGGTCAATCTCTGGTTCGTTCCAGATGATCCAGCGATTGATGCGTCCGGCGTACATTCCCACGGTTCGCCGCACAAAAGTGGCCCATAGATTGCCGGGATCGTCAATCGGTAAATCCAGGCCCCGTGGCACGCCGCACCCCAGTGGCCCATCGGTCGCCCAGGCTGGGGTGTGTTTCAGCAGGCCGACGACCTCCCGCCCTTGTGACCTGGCCCATTCTAACCATACATCTTGGACGTGATATCCGTTCCAATCATCCGGGCCGTTGGGTTGCAACTCCGACCAGTAGAACAGGATGCGTTCCCAGGCGACCCCTGCCTCGGCTGCGGATGTAGGTTCCCAAAATGCTTCGACGGCCCCGAAACGTGGGTCAGGCGGAGATTGTTGTCCCACGACGGGGGAAGTGATGAGCGTCCACACGATCAGGAAGACGCTCAGTAGTCCAATGAGCTGCTTCACACTATCTGACATTTTGACCCTCCTTATACCCCCTTGCCTGCGGGAGGGTTACCAACCAATGTATCGGGTAGTGAAAACAGCTCCAGAATCACTCGGATGATTGTTTCAATTGAAGGATTTCGCTTTGATACCATTCCCAAAAACGCGTCATTCCCTCTTTGATGGATGTGGATGGGTGATAGTCAAGCAGATCGCGCGCTTTGCCAATGTTGGCGTAGGTGATTGTAGGTTCGCTGGGCGGGGCCGGCGGAGTGGTCATAATGGCTGGTTTGCCCACCAGTTTTTCGATCAACTCAACGAAGTCTATCATTTGTATCGGCTCTCCCCGTCCCAGGTTGATCACCTGGTAGCCCAATGGACGGTCCACTGCTGCGACGATGCCCGCCACGATGTCGGCGACATACGTCCAATCGCGGTGCATTTTGCCAGCTTCGTATAATTGGAAAGGTTTTTGGTGAACGATGCAGTCGGTAATATGATAGGGCATCATATCCGGCCGGCCACGAGGCCCGTAGACGGAGAAGAAACGCAAGGCAGTAAACGTCAGATCGAACATATTGGTGTAGGCATGGCCCATCACCTCACCGGCGATCTTGGTGGCGGGATAGGGGGCCAGGGGATGTCCCAATGGATCGTCTTCCCGAAATGGGAGCAAACCGGTACGGCCATACACAGAGGAGGTAGAGGCGAATACGATGTGAGGTACTCTATTCTTGCGTGCGGCTTCCAACACGTTGACCGTGCCGCGTACATTGACGTCTGTGTATAGCGGGGCACGCTCAATTGAGTAGCGCACGCCGGCCATCGCTGCCAGGTGAACGATGACGTCGAACTGCAACTGGGCACAGATCTGCTCTACCCGTTCGGCGTCCCGGATATCCGTTTCGTGTAAAGTAAACCGGGGGGTGGCCAACAAGGGAGCTACATTGGCCCGTTTGCGGGCCGGATCGTAGTAGGGATTGAAGTTGTCCATCCCCACTACGGTGTCTCCTCTTTGCAGCAGTGCTTGGGCTGCGTGGCTGCCAATGAATCCGGCGACGCCGGTCACCAGAATGTTCATATTGCTACCTCACATATTCTGTATTCTGTTTCCTTGTCCGGCCGGGCGGAGATCCTGGATGTTCAGTTGCAAACGTCGCTCACCGTTCCATTCGTTAACTTCCAGGTGATAGACCGCGTCAATGGCATCGGGCAGCCTGCCGGCCCAATGCCCCTGTCGGAAGGCGATGGCATCCCACACGGCTTGTCCATCGGAGACAGTAAGTTTGAGGTGTTGTCCATCGCTGCCGACGTTCTTGTGATACAGGAGCTTTACATTTCGACTCAGGAAAAGGGGAGCGGGGTTGGCGTATCCGCACGGTTCCAGTTGTTGCAGGATTCGGTGGAAGGGGCCGGAAAGTTGTGCCAGGGGGATTTCTGCGTCGATATGCAGTGTGGGGCACAGTTCTTGATCCCCCAATGCTTGCAGGGCATAGTGCTGCAACTGTTCTGCCAGTCTTTCCAGGGATTCGGTGCGAACGGTAAAACCGGCTGCTGCAGCATGTCCCCCATAGCGTACGAGCAAGTCGGCGCATTTGTCCAGGGCCCGGGTGATGTGAAACTCCGGGATCGAACGGGCCGAGCCGCGACTGAACGGCTCGCCGATCTCGGCGATGACGGCCGGCAGGTAGAACTCATCCACCAGGCGGCTGGCGACCAGGCCGACGATGCCCGACTTGAAATCAGGCGCGGCAGCAAACAGTAAACGACCGCCATTCGACCGGGACAGCGCCAATTCCCTGGCCTGCTCATGAGCCTCCGTCGTCCACTGGCGACGTTCTCGGTTGAGCCGGTCCAGCTCCCGGGCCCGTAACTCGGCCTCAGCCGGATAATCGGTCTCTAGAAGTTGATAGGCGATCTTGGCATGGGCGATGCGGCCGGCTGCGTTCAAACGGGGCGCGAGCGCATAGCTAATTGCATTGACATCTACTCCTCCCGGACCGATGCTGCTCCACCGACACAGCGCCTCTACGCCGGGCCGTTCCATACGGTTGAGGCGTTCCAGTCCCCGGCTGACCAGGGAGCGATTTTCCCCCACCAGAGGCACCAGATCCGCCACGGTTCCCAGTGCCACCAGGTCCAGCAGGTCTTCCTCGTTCAGTCGCACGGTCGAGCGGGTGACTGGCGTCCGCTGGTGGCTGCGCAACAACCCCTGGGCCAACTTGAATGCTACCCCGACTCCTGCCAGGTTCATCGCCGGGGGCGGGGTACCGGGCAACTTCGGGTTCACGATCGCATAGGCCGGTGGGAGGGTTGGGCCGATGGAGTGATGATCGGTGATGATCATATCGAGGCCTAACTGATTGGCGTGCTGCACCTCGTCTACGGAACGCACGCCACAATCCACGGTAACGACGACGCTAGCGCCCAGGCGGGCGATGCGGGTCAATGCGGATTTGTGCAAACCATACCCCTCGTCTACTCGATGGGGGATGTAGGGCTTGACACGTCCCCCTAAGGCGCGTAGGGTTTGTACCAGAAGAGCGGTCGCCGTGACACCGTCGGTATCGAAGTCTCCATATACAACGATTCTCTCTCCCGCTCGTAAGGCCTGGCGCAGGCGAGTGATCGCATCCGGCAACCCTGGCAATTTGAATGGATTGGTATCATTGGAGCCATTCAAGAAAGTATGTACACTGGCCGGATCGGTGATTCCACGGTTGTATAACAATTGTACGATGATGGGGGATAATTGTGGAAAACGGGCCATATGCTCCGGTGGTGCTGGTGATGCCAGGTACCAGCGTTTGGGTATCGGCTCGGGAGACATCAACAATTCACCTTATTGTAATAGCTTG
>CAZXVB010000259.1:0-4846 GCA_964643875.1 uncultured Anaerolineales bacterium
AAAAATAGCGCGGCAGGCCTTCGTGGGCACTGCCGCGCCGATACGCTCCATCGGTCGAAAATGGTTGTCGGTTTTCCTCAGCTTCTCACCGGCACTCCAAGAATTCCAACCTGTTGAGGTCTGTTCTCGCTCGGCGGCTTCGGCTGGAGTATCTCAGGCTCTTCTTGGGCTACAGGCTGGGCCTCAGTCTCTGCCCTCTGCTGGGTGTGCAGAGGGATACCTTCGAATTCGTCTATCGGTCCGTCGGAGTAGAGGTTATCTCCGCGATAGCCGGTGCCGGCTGGTACCAACTTTCCAATGATCACGTTCTCCTTCAAACCGAGCAAGGGGTCCTCTTTGCCCTCGATAGCTGCCCTCGAAAGGACCCGGATAGTGTGCTGGAATGAAGCCGCCGAAAGGAAGCTGTCGGTGCTTAAGGCGGCCTTGGTGATCCCCAACAGCACCGGGTAACCGGTGGCCGGCTTCCCGCCGGCTTCCACCACAGCCGCATTGATGTCCTCTAGCTTCAGCCGATTGATCAACTCGCCGGGCAAGAGATCGGTGTCACCGGATTCTTCGATCTGAACATTGCTCAACATCTTGCGGAATATCACCTCGAAGTGTTTGTCGTTGATGTTGACGCCCTGGGAGCGATAGACATTTTGGACTTCCGACAACAGATATTGTTCCGTGGCCTCTCGCCCCATCACCTTCAGGATGTCATGGGGGTTTAGCACCCCTTCGATCAACTGCGTGCCCGGCGGAATTCGCTGACCTTCCTCAACCAGCAAGCGGCCGGTACTGGGGACTTCGTATTCTCGCTCGTCTCGTCGTTCGTGGATGATGATGATGCTTCGATCATCCCGCACGACCCGCCCACTCTTTTCCGCTACAATGAACTTCTCATCACGCCATGAAGCAATCGGGTCGCCAGCCTGGACTTCGTTCTCTTCCTCCACCAGTATTTTCCAGCCCCGCTTGATCTCGTACTCCAGACGTTCGATCTCGCTATCCACCACGATGATTTTGCGTTGTCCACTTGGGGTGCGCACGATATGCACGACCCCACCGATCTCGGAGATTGGCGCTTCGCCCTTCGGCTTCTTCCGGGCCTCGAAAAGCTCTTCCACCCGCGGCAGACCGACGGTAATGTCTCCCCCGGCAGCGACTCCACCGGTGTGGAACGTGCGGAGGGTTAACTGTGTGCCTGGCTCGCCAATGGATTGAGCCGCAATGATGCCCACAGCTAACCCGATGGCCACCATCTTTCCACGTCCTAAGTCGCGGCCATAGCAGAGGGCACAAATCCCCTGTCGCAACTGACATGTCAAGGGAGAGCGTACCAACACAGCATCAATGCCAGCCTTTGTAATCTCCAAGGCGATGTCTTCGTCAATCTCTTGATTGCGTTCGACGAGCACTTCACCGGATTCGGGGTGAACGACGGAGGCGGCTGCGATTCGCCCTATCAGTCGCTCACTCATTTTCTGCCCACCTACGTTGTCCGTGGCGCGGATCCACGTTCCGCTCCGTGTGCCACAGTCGTGGGCATTGATGATCACATCCTGAGCCACGTCTACCAGTCGGCGGGTCAAATAACCGGCGTCGGCCGTACGCAAGGCCGTGTCCGCCAACCCTTTGCGGGAACCGTGCGTGCTGATGAAATACTCCAGTGCCGAGAGGCCTTCCCGTAAGTTGCTGCGGATTGGCATCGGGATTATCCGGCCGGAGGGATCAGCCATCAGACCACGCATACCGGCCAACTGTGCAATGGGTCCGAATCCGCCTTTGGAGGCCCCGGAACGGGCCATGATGGCCACCGATCCCATCGGCTCCAGAGCATCGGAGACAGCGTTGGCAACTTGCTCCCGAGCGCGGGACCACAGGTCAATGGTGCGGGTATACTGCTCCTCCTCGGTCAACAAACCGCGCCGGTATTGCTTCTCTACCTCTGACACGGTTCGGTCCGTCTCGTTGATAATGTTCGCTTTTTCTTCCGGGATTACCATATCGGAGATAGCGATCGTAGCGCCGGAGCGGGTGGCATACTTGAAGCCAATATCCTTGATCCTGTCTGCGACCTCGGTCGTCACCCTACCTCCGAGCCGCCGATAACAAAGCCCAATCAGTTCTTGCAAAGAGCCTTTTTCCAATGGCTGGTTGATGAAGCGGAGTTCATCGGGCAATATGCGATTGAAGATGCACCGTCCAACAGTAGTTATGATCGGCTGATCAGGCGGGGGACGGTGGTCGTACACCTGTCGAATGATGACCGGCGTATGCAGGTCCACAAATCCCAGTGTGTACGCCATCTCGACTTCGTCTATGTCCACGAATGGCCTGGGGGCGCGTTCGGCGTAGGCGGGGTTCTCCATCGTCAGGTAGTAAATGCCCAGGCACATATCCTTGGTGGGGCCAATGATCGGATCACCGGACGAGGGCTTCAACAGATTGCGGGTCGCCAACATCAACTTGCGAGCCTCTTCCACGGCGCGTTGGGAAAGAGGGACATGAACGGCCATCTGGTCGCCGTCGAAGTCAGCGTTGAAGGCCGCGCAGACCAGAGGGTGCAAGTGAATTGCTTTCCCCTCTACCAGCACCGGCTCGAAGGCCTGAATGCCCAAACGGTGAAGAGTAGGAGCACGGTTGAGGAGCACCGGTCGGTCCTGGATTACCTCCTCCAGCATTTCCCATACTTCCGGACGTTCCCTCTCAATCACCCGGCGGGCCGCTTTGACATTGCTGGCGTAGTTGTACTCGATCAGTTTGCTGATCACAAAGGGGCGGTAGAGTTCCAGGGCCATCGTTTTGGGGAGGCCGCATTGATGAAGTTTGAGAGTGGGGCCGATCACGATCACCGAACGGCCAGAATAGTCTACTCGCTTACCCAATAAATTGCGGCGGAACCGCCCTTTTTTGCCCTTTAGCATATCGCTTAGGGACTTCAACTCCCGTCGTCCCCGGCGGGAAAGGGCTTTGCCTCGCTGGCTGTTGTCAATTAGACTGTCCACAGCTTCCTGGAGCATGCGCTTTTCGTTGCGCACGATGACGTCCGGTGCTCCCAACTCCAACAGACGCTTCAAGCGGTTGTTGCGGTTGATGACTCGCCGATACAGATCATTCATGTCGGAGGTTGCAAATCGCCCCCCATCCAGTTGCACCATGGGCCGCAAATCGGGAGGGATGACCGGCAATACTGTGAGGATGATCCATTCCGGCCGGTTTCCGCTCTTACGAAGCGCCTCGATCACCCGGAGGCGTTTGGTGGCTCGCTTACGTCGCTGCTTGGATGTCCCATGCCGCACTTCGTGCCACATCTCTTCGGCCAGCTTGTCCAGGTCGAGGTTGCGGAGGATTTCGTAGAAAGCCTCAGCCCCCATACCAGCCCTGAACACCTGTCCCCAGCGGCTCTTCAAGTTCCGCAAGCGCGGCTCGTTCAAAAACTGCAATTCGGCCAGCGACAACAACCTGTCCCGATCTGCTGTGAACTCGGCCCGCAGTGTCGCCTCGTCTGTTGTAAACTGAGCGCGGAGTTGGGCGACCTGCTCCTGGGTTGCTTCTCGAAGCTGCTCCAGGTCTGATTTCAGCGGTTGGCTCGATTCTGCTTGCCGTTCCCGAACATCCGCTTCCAGATCACTCAGATGAGCCTGGACAATCTGGTTGAGCACAGTGAGATGTTCTCGACCGACCACATCCCCAGATTCGGCAACGATTTCACCGGTGGGCTTGAAAACGATCGGTGCCCGCAGCGTTTCGCCGTACCGCTCCTCGATCCGTTGCTGGAGGGTCTTGGCCTCCTTCATTACCGTCTCAGTGGCTGCGGCCAGCTCCTCTTCGAACGCGACCCGGATGGATTGATCCTGAGCTTGAATGCGTGCCTCTTCTTGAGCAAGGGCCTCCTCCAACGCGGCGATCTGTTCTTGAAGTTGGCTTTCCAGTTGGGAACGCTTTTCTTCGAATTCTGTCTCCAGGCGCTTGAGTGCTCGTTGACGGGCATCCTCGTCCACGCTGGTGATCACATATTGCGCAAAGTACAACACGCGATCCATATTCCGCTTGGAGATGTCCAGCAGGATACCCAGGTAGCTTGGAACACGCCGTGTGTACCAAATGTGGGCGACAGGAGCGGCCAACTCGATATGCCCCATGCGCTCTCGCCGTACTGAGGAACGAGTTACTTCCACGCCACATTTGTCACAGATGATCCCTTTGTGACGAATGTTTTTGTACTTCCCACAATAACATTGCCAATCCTTGGTAGGACCGAAGATCGCCTCGCAGAACAGGCCATCTTTCTCCGGCCGTAATCGCCGATAGTTGATCGTCTCTGGCTTGGTCACTTCGCCGTATGACCATGACCGGATCTGTTCCGGCGATGCCAAGCTGATCCGCAGTGAGCGGAACTCTCGCGCCTCGAGTTCGGATTCTTTTTGAGTGTCAATCTTTCTCACGTGTTCCCCTCCGTGGAGATCGCATGTGGATGATTAGGGTGTATAGGATGAGGCCCAAACATGCACGAAAGAAGCGCTTGAGTTATGGCTCAGCGCTTCGAAAACACATTCCTCTTCATTGAAGGTGTATTATAGTCTGTTCTCCAGTTTTGTCAAGTTGTGTTGCTTCCTCATATGTCGTGTAGACGGGGAAAAGGTAAAAGGGGCCCCAAAAGAGACCTGCGTCTGCCCACAGCGGATGGGGTGGATGGCCCCGCCCTGTGTGGTCAGGTGCGGGTTGCGCCGCTTCGCTGCTGTGCTATAATGACTGCCAATGTGGTATGGTTAATGGAGATGGTTCATCATTGGTTGACACTTTCGCCCTTGAAATCGGCCTCTTTGGGCGCTTCGCGCCGCGCGTCGGCCTACGCCGACGC